>JAFECV010000374.1 GCA_018241985.1 Pseudomonadota bacterium
GTCGGCCAGCAGCGGCTTCTTCTCGTAGATGCGCAGCAGCGCGCCGTGCGCCACCACGCAGTAGAGGCACTGGTTGGCGGCGCTGGTGGCGGTGACGATCATCTCGCGGTCGCCCTTGGTCAGGCTGCTGGTCCGGCCCGCGGTCTCGGGCTCCATCAGCGCGTCGTGGTACGCGAAGAACGCGCGCCACTCGGCGGGGCGGCGCGCCAGCGCGAGGAACACGTTCGGCACGAAGCCGGCCTTCTCCTGCACCTCGAGCACCTTGGCGCGGATGTCCTCGGGCAGGTCGGCGAGGGCGGGGGCCGGGTAGCGTGTCGTCATGGAAGTCGTGCCTTTCGGGGTCGGGAGGAGGATGTTGTCCTCCCCCGAGATTACGCCTTCAGCCCGAGCGCCTTCGCCACGCCGGCGCCGTAGGCCGGGTCGGCCTTGCTGCAGTTCGCGATGTGGCGCTTCTGCACTTCGAGCGAGGCGCCTCCGATCGAGCGCGCGGTGTTCTCGAACAGCAGTTGCTGCTTCTCCGGCGTCAGCAGGCGAAACAGGTTGCCCGGCTGCGAGTAGTAGTCCGTGTCCTCGCGCTGGTTCCAGTGGTCGGCGGCACCTTCCACGCTCAGCGGCGGCTCGCGGAAGTCGGGCTGCTCCTGCCACTGGCCGTGGCTGTTCGGCTCGTAGCCGAGGGTGGCGCCGTAATTGCCATCGACCCGCATGCTGCCGTCGCGGTGGTAGCTGTGCACCGGGCAGCGCGGCGCGTTCACCGGGATCTGCTGGTGATTCACGCCCAGCCGGTAGCGCTGCGCATCGCCGTAGGAGAACAGCCGCGCCTGCAGCATCTTGTCGGGCGAGAAGCCGATGCCGGGCACCACGTTGGCGGGGTTGAAGGCCGACTGCTCGACTTCCGCGAAGAAGTTCTCCGGGTTGCGGTTGAGCTCCCACTCGCCGACCTCGATCAGCGGATAGTCCTTGTGCGGCCACACCTTGGTCAGGTCGAACGGGTGGTAAGGCACCTTGGCGGCGTCCTTCTCGGGCATGATCTGCACACACAGTTTCCACTTCGGGAAGTCGCCCTTCTCGATGCTGCCCCACAGGTCGCGCTGGTGGCTCTCGCGGTCCCGGCCGATCAGGGCCTCGGCCTCGGCATCGCTCAGATTCTTGATGCCCTGCTGGCAGACGTGGTGGAACTTGACCCAGTGCCGCTCGCCCTTGGCGTTGATGAAGCTGAAGGTGTGCGAGCCGAAGCCGTGCATGTGGCGGTAGCTGGCCGGAATGCCGCGGTCGCTCATCACGATGGTGACCTGGTGCAGCGCCTCGGGCAGCAGGGTCCAGAAGTCCCAGTTGTTCTCGGCGCTGCGCAGGTTGGTCCTGGGGTCGCGCTTGACGGCATGGTTCAGGTCCGGGAACTTCAGCGGGTCGCGCAGGAAGAACACCGGGGTGTTGTTGCCGACCAGGTCCCAGTTGCCCTCCTCGGTGTAGAACTTGAGCGCAAAGCCGCGGATGTCCCGCTCGGCATCGGCCGCACCGCGCTCGCCGGCCACAGTGGTGAAGCGCGCGAACAGCTCGGTCTTCTTGCCGACCTGCGAGAAGATCTTGGCGCGGGTGTAGCGCGTGATGTCGTGCGTCACCGTGAAGGTTCCATAGGCGCCCGAGCCCTTGGCGTGCATGCGGCGCTCGGGGATGACCTCGCGGTCGAAGTGCGCCAGCTTCTCCAGCAGCCAGACATCCTGCAGGAGTGCCGGGCCGCGCGGGCCGGCCGTCATGATGTTCTGGTTGTCGACGACAGGGGCGCCGGCGGCGGTGGTGAGCTTGGTCGGCTGGGTCGGCTTGGACATGAGGATCTCCTTTGCATCCGGATCAGGGGTGAATCGGCGCCGCCAGCGATCTGCGGTGGACAGGCGGCCGGTTCATGGGACCGATGCTTGGGCGCATCGGCTGGTCGCGAACCATTGTTGCATCGCCCGCGCGATCGGAGCATTGATTTTTCGCAAGACGCCGATAGCCGGAAGGCCGATCGCCGCAAGGCCGCCTTCGAGGGAGGGGACCCGGCAATGTAGTATCGTCGGGCAAACATCTGCAGGAGACCCGTGTGAACAAGATCTATCCCTCCGCCGCCAAGGCCCTCGAGGGCGTCGTCCGGGACGGCCAGCTCATGGCGGTCGGCGGCTTCGGCCTGTGCGGCATCCCCGAGGCGCTGATCCAGGCGCTGCACGACAGCGGCGTGAAGAACCTGACCTGCATCGCGAACAACGCGGGCGTCGACGGCTTCGGCCTGGGCAAGCTGCTCGAGACGCGCCAGATCAAGAAGATGATCGCCAGCTACGTCGGCGAGAACAAGGAGTTCGAGCGCCAGTACCTGGCCGGCGAACTGGAGCTCGAGTTCACGCCGCAGGGCACGCTGGCCGAAAAGCTCCGCGCCGGCGGCGCCGGCATTCCGGCGTTCTTCACCCGCACCGGCGTGGGCACCGTGGTCGCCGAGGGCAAGGAAACGCGCGAGTTCGACGGCCACACCTACCTGATGGAGCGTTCGCTGGTGCCGGACGTGTCGCTGGTCAAGGCCGCCGTGGCCGACACCAGCGGCAACCTGCGCTTCAACCTGACGGCGCGCAACTTCAACCCGGCCTGCGCGATGGCCGGCAAGATCTGCATCGCCGAGGTCGAAAGAATAGTCGAGCTGGGCGAACTCGAACCCGACGACGTGCATCTGCCCGGCATCTACGTGCACCGCATCGTGCTCAACGCGCATCCCGAGAAGCGCATCGAGAAGCGCACGATCACCGAAGCCAAATGATTTTGCGGGACAGACCTTCAGCGCTGTCCCCAACTGAACAGGAGAAACTGACATGCCTTGGACTCAAGACCAGATGGCCGCGCGCGCGGCGCAGGAACTGCAGGACGGCTTCTACGTCAACCTCGGCATCGGCATCCCGACGCTGGTGGCCAATCACACCGGCAACAAGGAGGTCTGGCTGCAGTCGGAGAACGGACTGCTCGGCATCGGTCCGTTTCCGACCGAGG
>JAFECV010000375.1 GCA_018241985.1 Pseudomonadota bacterium
GGACGCGCGGCCGTACATGCAGACACTGGAGATCGAGCTCGACGGCCACGAGCGCATGCTGCTCGACGCGCTGCTCAAGCTCAAGGCGCAGGACCCGACCCTTTCGTTCCGCCGCTCCTGCCGCGAAGGCGTCTGCGGCTCGGACGCAATGAACATCAACGGCAAGAACGGCCTGGCCTGCCTGACCAACATGCGCACGCTGAAGGATCCGGTGGTCCTGAAGCCGCTGCCCGGCCTGCCGGTGGTGCGCGACCTGATCGTCGACATGACGCAGTTCTTCAAGCAGTACGAGTCGATCAAGCCGTACCTGATCAACGACACCGCGCCGCCCGAGAAGGAGCGGCTGCAGAGCCCGGAAGAGCGCGAGGAGCTGAACGGCCTGTACGAATGCATCCTGTGCGCCTGCTGCTCCACCGCCTGCCCGAGTTTCTGGTGGAACCCGGACAAGTACGTCGGCCCGGCCGGCCTGCTGCAGGCGTACCGCTTCCTGGCCGACAGCCGCGACCTCGCCACGTCGGAGCGGCTCGACAACCTGCAAGACCCGTACCGGCTGTTCCGCTGCCGCACCATCATGAACTGCACCGACGTGTGCCCGAAGGGCCTGAACCCATCGCTCGCGATCAACAAGATCAAGGAAATGATGGTGTACCGCGCCGGTTGAGCGGCGGAATCGACCACGCGATGGAACCCGACGCCGAATCCGCGCCGGATGACCTGCTGGATGCGCGCGCGCTCGGCCGGCTCAAGTGGCGCTGCCGGCGCGGCCTGCTGGAAAACGACCTGATTCTCGAGCGCTTCTTCCAGCGCCACGAGGCTGGGTTGACCGCCAAGCAGGGCGCCGCGCTCGGTGATTTAATGGAACTGAGCGACAACGACCTGCTCGATCTGAGCCTGTCGCGCAAAACCCTGGCCCAGGTGGCTCCGGCGCTCGACCGCGAGGACGTGCGCCAACTCCTGCGTCAAATGCAAACCGAAACCATGAAAGGGGACCCCAGTGAAACCAGCTGACTACAAAGCCACCCTGTCGTTCAGCAACGGAAGCGCCAGCGTCGAGCTTCCGGTGTACCAGGGCACGATCGGGCCCGACGTGATCGACATCCGCAAGCTCTATGCGCAGACCGGGATGTTCACCTACGACCCGGGCTTCCTGTCCACCGCGTCCTGCCGGTCGGCGATCACCTACATCGACGGCGACAAGGGCGAATTGCTGTACCGCGGCTACCCGATCGAGCAGCTCGCCACGCAGTGCGACTTCATGGAGACCTGCTACCTGCTGCTGTACGGCGAACTGCCGAACGCGAAGGACAAGCAGAACTTCACGCGGCTCGTGACCATGCACACCATGGTCAACGAGCAGATGCAGTTCTTCCTGCGCGGGTTCATGCGCAGCGCGCACCCGATGGCGGTGATGACCGGGCTGGTCGGCGCGCTCTCGGCGTTCTATCACGACAGCACCGACATCAACAACCCGAAGCACCGCGAAATCGCCGCGATCCGGCTGATCGCGAAGCTGCCGACGCTGGTCGCGATGGCGTACAAGTATTCGGTCGGCCAGCCGTACATCTATCCGCGCAACGACCTGAGCTACGCAGGCAACTTCCTGCACATGATGTTCGCGACGCCGTGCGAAGAGTACAAGGTGAGCCCGGTGCTCGAGCGCGCGATGGACCGCATCTTCATCCTGCACGCCGACCACGAGCAGAACGCATCGACCTCGACCGTGCGGCTGTGCGGCTCGTCCGGCACGAATCCGTTCGCGGCGATCGCCGCCGGCGTCGCCTGCCTCTGGGGCCCGGCGCACGGCGGCGCGAACGAGGCGGCGCTGAACATGCTGTACGACCTGCAGAAGGCCGGCGGGGTCGCGAAGATCGGCGAATTCATCAAGCAGGTGAAGGACAAGAACTCGAACGTCAAGCTGATGGGCTTCGGCCACCGGGTCTACAAGAACTACGATCCGCGCGCCAAGCTGATGCAGCAGACCTGCAACGAGGTGCTGGACGAGCTCGGCCTGCACAACGACCCGCTGTTCGCGCTGGCCAAGGCGCTGGAGAAGATCGCGCTCGAGGACGACTACTTCGTCTCGCGCAAGCTCTACCCGAACGTGGACTTCTACTCGGGTATCGTGCAGCGCGCGATCGGGATCCCGGTGTCGCTGTTCACCGCGGTGTTCGCGCTCGCGCGCACGACCGGCTGGATCGCGCAGCTCGACGAGATGATCGGCGACGCCGAATACAAGATCGCCCGTCCGCGCCAGCTGTTCGTCGGTACCCCGCAGCGCGACGTGAAGCCGATCGCGCAGCGCTGATCGGCCGCTCCGGCGCCCAGCCGTCGGATCCGTCCTCACGAAGAGCCCGCCCGGCCCCGCCGGCGGGCTCTTTCGCTTGGTGGCGTCCGCCCGATCACCCACACTTGAGCGCGGGGCGTAGCGCCGCGGCGGCCTCTTCGTTCCAGCACGTCGACCATCGCGAAACGCGACGGCGAAATGTAATTGCCTTTGGCAAAATACGGACTCATCTTCATCCGCGATGTCGGATGCGCCCGCCTGGCCCTGCATGAAAAGCTCCGACCACAACCTGACCCGCCGCATCGATCTGACTTCGCTGCAGCTGTTCGTCGCGGTGTGCGAGCAAGGCAGCATCGGCCGCGCGGCCGAGCGCGAGTTCATTGCCGCGTCGGCCGTCAGCAAGCGGCTTTCCGACCTGGAGATCGCGCTCGATACGCAGCTCGTGCAGCGCCACACGCGCGGCGTGGACCTGACCCCGGCCGGCGAGAGCCTGCTGCACCACGCCCGCGCGGTGCTGTACAGCCTGGAGAAGCTCCAGGCCGAACTCAGCGAATACGCCGACGGCGTGCGCGGCCAGGTGCGCGTGCATGCCAGCATTTCGGCGATCGTGCAGTTCCTGCCGGAAGACCTGGGCGCGTTCGCGCGTGCACACGACCAGGTCAAGATCGATCTGGAAGAGCACCTGAGCACCGAGGTCGTGCGCGCGGTGC
>JAFECV010000376.1 GCA_018241985.1 Pseudomonadota bacterium
GAGCGGCGTGTCGCCCGCGCGCAGCACGTCGAGCTCCTGCTGCGCGAAGTAGCCGATCGCGAGCCCCTTGCCCTCGGTCAGCTTGCCGGCCAGCGGGCGCAGCTCGTGCGCGATGGTCTTCACCAGCGTGGACTTGCCCTGGCCGTTCGCGCCGAGGATGCCGATGCGCTGGCCCGCGCGCACCGACAGCTTCACGCCCTGCAGCACGACGGTGTCTGCGTCGTGCGCGCCGTTGCCGTCGCCGTTGCCGTCGCTCTCGGGGTCAGCGTCCGCCGCGGCGTCGGCGCGGTAGCCGAACGCCGCATCCCTGATCGCGAGCATCGGGTTCGGCAGGCTGGCCGGTTCCCGGAACTCGAACGTGAAGTCGGCGCTGGCGAGCACCGGCGCGATCCGCTCCATCCGCTCCAGCGCCTTGACCCGGCTCTGCGCCTGGCGCGCCTTGGTCGCCTTGGCCTTGAAGCGGTCGATGAAGTGCTGCAGATGCGCGATGCGCTGCTGCTGGCGCTGGTACGCGGCCTGCTGCAGCACGAGCTGCTGCGCGCGCAGCTCCTCGAACTGGCTGTAGTTGCCGCCGTAGCGCGCGAGCCGGCCGTGCTCGATCTGCAGCGTGACGCCGGTCACCGCGTCGAGGAATTCGCGGTCGTGGCTGATCACGACGAGCGTGCCGTCGTAGCGCTTGAGCCAGCCTTCGAGCCAGACCAGCGCATCGAGGTCCAGATGGTTCGTCGGCTCGTCGAGCAGCAGCAGCTCGCTCGAACTCATCAGCGCGCGCGCGAGCGCAAGCCGCATGCGCCAGCCGCCGGAAAAATCGTTCACTGGGCGCTCCAGATCGCTGCTCTGGAAGCCCAGGCCGAGGATCAGCGCCTGCGCGCGCGCCGTGGCGTCGTGCGCGCCGGCGTCGGCCAGGTCGACGTGCGCCTGGGCGATCGCGATCCCGTCGCCGCGGGCCTCGGCCTCGGCAAGCTGGGCCTGCAGGCGCACGAGCCGCGTGTCGCCGGCCAGCACGAACGCGGTCGCGCTCTGGTCGGTCTCGGGCATCTGCTGCGCGACTTGCGCGATGCGCCAGTGCGGCGGCATGGTGCAGTCGCCGCCGTCCTCGTGCAGCTCGCCCGCGAGCAGCGCGAACAGCGTCGACTTGCCGGCACCGTTCTTGCCGACGAGGCCGACGCGCTCGCCCGGGTTGATCGTGACCGAGGCGTTCTCGAGCAGCACCCGGGCGCCGCGGCGCAGCGTGACGTCGCGGAGCAGGATCATCGGGGGCCGTTCTCGCCGAAGTGCCCGCCGAGGCGAGGGCCGGCGAGGGCTTCGCGCGTGAGCAGCAGCACCTGGTCGACGTCGGCGCTGGTTTCCAGCCAAACCGCTTCCAGCCGCGGGAACGCGGCCTCGAAATGCGCGCGCTCGTGGCCGACTTCGAGCACCAGCACGGCCTCGTCAGTCATGTGTTTGGCTGCGTCCCGCAGCAGCTGGCGGATGAAGTCCATGCCGTCGGCGCCGCCGGCCAGCGCGATCGCGGGCTCGGCCCGGTATTCGGGCGGCAGTGCGGCCATGCTCGCGGCGTTGACGTAGGGCGGGTTGCACAGGATCAGGTCGTAGCGGCCGGGGCAGGCGGCCAGCCCGTCGCTCACCAGCAGCGTGATGTGCCGCTGCAGGCCGTGGCGATCGACGTTGATGCGCGCCACGGCCAGCGCGTCGGGGTCCAGGTCGGCGGCGTCGATCCGCGCGTCGGGCAAGGCTAGCGCCGCCAGCACCGCGAGGCTGCCGTTGCCGGTGCAGAGATCCAGCACGCGCGGCGCATCAAAGGACAGCCAGGGCTCGAGGCTGCCGTCGGCGATGACTTCGGCGATCAGGCTGCGCGGGACGATCGCGCGCTCGTCGGCATGAAACGGCACGCCCTGCAGCCAGGCCTCGTGCGTCAGATAGGCCAGCGGCCGGCGCGTAGCGATGCGCGCTTCCAAAAGCGTAGCAACCGCGGAACGGCCAGCGGGCGTCAGGGCCCGGTTGGCCTCGGCGCCCCGCAGGTCGGTGTCGAGCGGCAGGCCGAGCGCGTGCAGCACCAGCCATGCGGCTTCGTCGTGCGCGTTGGTGGTGCCGTGGCCGAACGCGACGCCGGCTTCGGTGAGCTGGCGCGTGGTGTCGGCAACGAGGTCGGGGAGCGTCATGGGGATCAGGGCGGGGCAGGGTGCAGGCCAAAGCGATGGGCGGGGGCTGCCCTCACCCCAGCCCTCTCCCAGGGGGAGAGGGGGCAAGTCAGGGGGACGGTGCCGCGAGATGTTCCAGCACGCGGCGGTAGATGTTCTTCAGGGGCTCGATGTCGGCCAGTGCGACGCATTCGTCGATCTTGTGGATGCTCGCGTTCGGCGGCCCGAGCTCGATCACCTCGGGGCAGATCCGGGCGATGAAGCGGCCGTCGCTGGTGCCGCCGCTGGTCGAGAGTTCAGCTTCCAGTCCGGTCTCGGCGCGGATCGCGCCGCGCACCGCTTCGACCAGCGTGCCAGGTTGGGTGAGGAACGGCAGGCCGCCGACGGTCCACTGCAATTCGTACTTGAGCTGGTGCCGGTCGAGCAGTTGATGCACCCGCTGCTGCAGGCCCTCGGGCGTCGCTTCGGTCGAGAAGCGGAAGTTGAAGTCGACCACGACCGTGCCCGGAATCACGTTGCCGGCGCCGGTGCCGCCGTGGATGTTGCTGACCTGCCAGCTCGTCGGCTGGAAGAACGCGTTGCCGCGGTCCCATTCGATCGCCACCAGTTCGGCCAGCGCCGGCGCCAGCTCGTGGATCGGGTTGCGCGCGAGCTGCGGATATGCGATGTGGCCCTGCACGCCGTGCACGGTGAGGCGCCCGCTCATCGTGCCGCGCCGGCCGTTCTTGATCATGTCGCCGGTGCGCTGCACCGAAGTCGGTTCGCCGACGATGCACCAGTCGAGCCGCTCGCCGCGCTCGCGCAGGCGCTCGCAGACGATGGTGGTGCCGTCCACCGCCGAGCCTTCCTCGTC
>JAFECV010000377.1 GCA_018241985.1 Pseudomonadota bacterium
CTGATCCGCGTCGGCGAGGGCGAGGCGCGGTCCGGCGGCAAGCAGCGCCCGTCGATCCTGGCCGACGCGCTCGAAGCGCTGATCGGCGCGGTCTACCTGGACGCGGGCTACGCCGCCGCCGAGGCGCTGGTGCACCGGCTGTTCGAGTCGGTCGACATCAACCCGCAGATGGCGCAGGTCGCGAAGGACGCGAAGACCGAGCTGCAGGAATGGCTGCAGGCGCGCCGCATGAAGGTGCCCGGCTACCGCGTGGTCGCGACGCTGGGCGCCGCGCACCAGCAGACCTTCGACGTCGAATGCGAGGTGGCCGAACTGAGCTTGACCGAACGCGGCATCGGCGCGTCGCGGCGCGCCGGCGAGCAGGCCGCGGCGAGCGCGATGCTGGCCCGGTTGAAGGCCGGCGGTCATTGAATTGCTATTGATTAAATAGCATACTGCGTAGATTCCATCTTGACTACGGCAACGAATGATCCAAAAAACCAGGAAGCGGGCCAACCCGACCCCGGTGCCGGCACGCGCTGCGGCCTGATCGCGATCGTCGGCCGTCCCAACGTCGGCAAGTCGACGCTGCTGAATGCGCTGGTCGGCCAGAAGATCAGCATCACGTCAAACAAGGCGCAGACCACGCGCCATCGCATCACCGGCATCCGCACCCGCGGCGACGCGCAGTTCGTGTTCGTCGACACCCCGGGATTCCAGACGCGGCACCAGAGCGCGCTGAACCGCTCGTTGAACAAGGCGGTGCTGGGCGCGGTTGGCGACGTGGATCTCGTGCTGTTCGTGGTCGAGGCCGGCCGCTTCACGCCGGCCGATGCGGCGGTCTTGAAGCTCCTCAAGCCCGGGCTGCCGACGCTGCTGGTCGCGAACAAGCTGGACCGGGTCCGGCGCCGCGCCGACCTCGCGCCCTGGCTGCAGCAGATGCAGGCGCTTCATGCGTTCTCCGAGTTCGTTCCGATGTCGGCGAACGCGGCCGCCGACGCCGAACGGCTGCTGGACATCTGCGAGCCGTACCTGCCGGCGCAGCCCTGGTGGTACGGGCCCGACGAACTGACCGACCGCAGCGAGCGCTTTCTCGCCGGCGAAGTGGTGCGCGAGAAGCTGTTCCGCCTGACCGGCGACGAGCTGCCGTACACCTCGACCGTCGTGGTCGACCGCTTCGACGAGGAGCCGGGCCGCACCGCGGAGCGCATGGTGCGGATCGCCGCGACCATCGTGGTCGAGCGCGACGGCCACAAGGCGATGGTGATCGGCGAGGGCGGCGAGCGCCTGAAGCGCATCGGCACCGAGGCGCGGCGCGAGCTCGAGAGGCTGCTGGGCGCCAAGGTGTTCATCGAGCTGTGGGTCAAGGTGCGCTCGGGCTGGGCCGACGACGACGCGCGCGTCCGTTCCTTCGGATATGAGTGAGAGCGTTCTGAGGGGGAGGGAGTAAGTCCTCATGCCTGCGCGCCGCATCGCCGACGAACCGGGCTACGTGCTGCACCACTACGACTGGAGCGAGTCCAGCCTGATCCTGGAGGTGTTCACGCGCCATCACGGCCGGATCGCGCTGGTGGCCAAGGGCGCGAAGAAGCCGAGCTCGAACTTCCGGCCGGTGCTGCTGCCGCTGCAGCCGCTGCATCTGGCGTTCGGCGGCGACGCGGAAATCCGCACGCTGCGCGGCGCGGAGTGGATCGGCGGCCACGTGATGCCGTCCGGCGACGCGCTGCTGGCCGGCTACTACCTGAACGAGCTGCTGCTGCGCATGCTGGCGCGCGACGACCCCCATCCGGCGCTGTTCGACGGCTACGTGTTCGCGGTGCGGGTGCTGGCCGCGGCGCACGGCGAGGCGCTCGAGCCGGCGCTGCGCGCGTTCGAGCTGCTGCTGCTGCGCGAGGCCGGCCTGCTGCCGGCGCTCGATCAGCAGACGCTGACGCTGGGCGCGCTCGAGCCCGGTGCGCGCTATGCGCTGGTTCCGGAAGGCGGCCTGCGGTTGGCCGGCGAGGGCGACGGCGCTGTTCTCGCCGGCGTGCAGTGGACCGCGCTCGAGCGCGCGCTGGAGAGCGGCACGCCGTTCGCCGCCTTGCTCTCCGCCTGTGTCGGCGCAACGGCCGAACTGAAAGCCCAGTTGCGCACGCTGCTGCACTACCATTGCGGAGTGACGAGCTTCAAGACGCGCCAGCTGATGCTGGACATCCAATCGCTGTGAGCACCGCCGGGCCGTCCCAAGGTGCTCGCACCGAAGCGCGTCAGCGCGAAGGTACTCGTATGAACGGCACCCTTCTTTCGGTCAACGTGAACCTGGTCGCGCAGGCGCGCAACCGGCGCAACCTCGGCATTCCGAGCGTCACGCGCGCGGCCGCGCTGTGCCTCGCGGCGGGTGCGCATGGCATCACCGTGCATCCGCGCCCGGACGCGCGCCACATCCGCGCGAGCGACGTGCGCGAGATCTCCGCGCTGCTCGCCGCCGACTGGCCGGGCCGCGAGTTCAACATCGAGGGCAACCCGTTCCACAACCTGATGGACTTCGTGCGCGAAGTACGGCCGCAGCAATGCACCTTCGTGCCCGACAGCGAAAGCCAGCCGACCAGCGACCACGGCTGGAACCTGGCCCGCGACGCGGAGCGCCTCGCGCCGTTGATCGCCGAGTGCAAACGCCTGGGGGTGCGCGTGAGCCTGTTCATGGACGCCGAGCCGGGCGCAATGGCGCAGGCCGCCGCGCTCGGAGCGGACCGCGTCGAGCTCTACACCGAACCCTATGCCGCCGCCTGGGGCACGTCGCGGCAGGCCGAGCAGCTCGCGCGCTTCGCCGCCGCGGCGCGCGCGGCGCAGACGGTGGGCCTGGGCGTGAACGCCGGCCACGATTTGAACCGCAGCAACCTCGCCGATTTCCTGCGCGTGGTGCCGGGGGTGGCGGAGGTGTCGATCGGCCATGCGCTGATCGCCGATGCGCTGGAACTCGGCTACCAGGCCACGGTGCGCGAGTACCTGCGCTGCATCGCCGCGGCGGC
>JAFECV010000378.1 GCA_018241985.1 Pseudomonadota bacterium
CGCCGGTACAAATGGGTCTGCACGTCGAGCAGGCCGAGCACCGAATCGAAATAGTCGTCGTGCGAAATCCTGCGGTCGCGCTGCTGCTCCAGGCAGGTCACGCTGATGCCGGTGCGCTGCTGGAACGCCGGCGACAGCCAGGTGATCCACGGCACGTGCTTCTGCACGTCGGGCGCCAACTTGTACGGCAGCCCGTGCAGGTAGATGTTGTTCTCGCCGAGCGACTCGCCATGGTCGGCGACATAGACCATCGCCGGCGCGGCCCAGGTTTCCTGGTGCTCGAGCCACTCGATGCACGACGCGAGGAAATGATCGGTGTAGAGGATGCTGTTGTCGTACGCGTTGATCACCTGCTGCCGGTCGCAGGTCTCGAGCGCGTTGCTCTCGCATTCGGGCAGGAACTTCTTGTACGCGGCGGGACTGCGCTTGTAGTAGGCCGGCCCGTGGCTGCCCATCTGGTGCATCACCAGCACGACGCCGCGCGCGCGCGCCGCGGCCGGCAGCGCCGCGATGCGCTGATCGAGCCCGACCAGCATCACCCCGTCCAGGCATTCGCCGCCGCTGCACAGCCCGGGCACTTTCAGGCTCGATGTGTCGACATGCGGCACGCGATCGCAGACGCCCTTGCAGCCGGCCTGGTTGTCGATCCACAGCACCGCGAAACCGAGCCGCTGCAGCAGATCGAGCAGGCTCTCATGGTTTTTTCCGCTCGCTTCGAATTCCGCGCGGTCCAGGTCCGAGAACATGCAAGGCACCGACGTGGCCGTGCTGGTGCCGCAGGACCAGGCGTTGCGTTCGCTGACCACGCCCGCGCGCGCCAGTTCGGGCGTGGTGTCCCGCGCGTAGCCGTTCAGGCCGAAGTTGCCCGCGCGCCCGGTCTCGCCGAGCACCAGCAGCAGCAGCGGCGGCCGGGTCTGGTGTTGGTAGACGGCTCCGAGCTTCGCATCGGTGCCGATCGGCACCGGCGGGCCGCTTTGCCGGTGCCGGGTGCCGGCCGCAAGATCGCCGATCGCATACAGCGTGTTCAGCGGGTTGATCAGGTAGCGCAGTTCCTTGTGGTTGCGCATCACCGATGCGAAATCCATATAAAAAACGGCCAGAGCCGCGATGAGCAGCGCGAGTGACGCTACCAAGGATATAGCAACGAGGCGCAGTTGCCGCCACCGGCCGATGCGTCGCATCGGCCGCGGCCACAGCCACAGCGCGGGCAGCAGCGCGAGCACCAGCACCGTCACGGCCAGGCGCCAGTTCAGCAGGCCCGCGACCTCGCGCGGGTTGGTCTGCAGCACGTTGACCATCATCGTGGGGTCGATCACCACGCCGTAGCTCAGCATGAAGTAGGTGCCGGCCGCCGCGACCAGCAGCAGCAGCGTGATCGCCGGCTTGAACGTCCAGCGCCAGCACAGCAGGCTCAGGATCGCACCGGTGGCGCCGGCGATCGCGACCATGAAGCCGACGCCGAACCACAGCCCGTGCGCGCTGTGCAGTTCCGGCAGCCGCCAGAGCGCGCGCCACAGCGCCAGGTTGCACGCGGTGGCGATCCACAGCGATGCAGTGATGATGATCCAGGCCGGGTGGGTCGCGGCGCGCTGCTGCTCCGGAGAGAAGAACAGCGAACTCAGCGCGAATTCCGTGTTGCGGAACAGTCTCAGCGTCGGCATGACTCTGGATTGTCGCCGCATTCGCGGCGATGGTGCGCCTTGGGGCCGTCAGCGTGCCCCCAATCCCCGCGTTCCCCCAGGGGGGAAGGCGCCATCATGCGTTGAAGAAGCCCTTTAAACGTTCGGCCCAGCTGCCGCTGCCCGGGGTGTGCTTGGAACCGCCCTTCTTCAGCGATTCGTCGAGTTCCTTCAGCAGCTTCTTCTGGTGCTCGGTGAGCTTGACCGGCGTCTCCAGCGTGACGTGGCAGTACAGGTCGCCGGGGTAGCTCGAGCGCACGCCCTTGATCCCCTTGCCGCGCAGCCGGAACTGCTTGCCGCTCTGCGTGCCTTCCGGAATGTCGATCGCCGCGTTGCCGGCGAGGGTCGGCACCTCGATCTCGCCGCCGAGCGCGGCGACCGCGAAGCTGACCGGCACCTCGCAGTGCAGGTCGTCGCCGTCGCGTTCGAAGATCTCGTGTTTCTTGAGCCGGATCTCGATGTACAGGTCGCCGGGCGGGCCGCCGTTCGTGCCCGGCTCGCCGTTGCCGGCGCTGCGGATGCGCATGCCGTCGTCGATGCCGGCCGGGATCCGCACTTCCAGCGTCTTGTTGGCCTTGACCTTGCCCTGGCCGTGGCAGGTCGAGCAGGGCTCGGGGATCAGCCGGCCGCTGCCGCGGCAGGTCGGGCAGGTCTGCTGCACGCTGAAGAAACCCTGGCGCATCTGCACCGCGCCGGCGCCGTGGCAGGTGGTGCAGGTGATCGGCTTGGTGCCGGGCTTTGCGCCGCTGCCGTGGCAGGTGCCGCAGTTGTCCCAGGTCGGAATGCGGATCTGCGCCTCCTTGCCGCGGGCCGCTTCTTCCAGCGTGATCTCCATCGCGTAGCTGAGGTCGCCACCGCGGAACACCTGGCGCCCGCCGTGGCCGCCGCGTGCGCGCTGTCCGCCGAAGATGTCGCCGAAGATGTCGCCGAACGCCTCGGCGAAGCCGCCGAAGCCGTCGGCCCCCGCGCCGCGCATGTTCGGATCGACCCCGGCGTGGCCGTACTGGTCGTACACGCCGCGCTTCTGCGCGTCGCTCAGCATCTCGTACGCTTCCTTGGCCTCCTTGAACTTCGCTTCGGCGGTCTTCGCGGCGTCACCCTGGTTGCGGTCCGGGTGGTACTTCATCGCGAGCTTGCGATAGGCCTTCTTGATTTCGTCCTCGCCCGCGTTCTTCGGAACGCCGAGGACGTCGTAGTAGTCTCGTTTGGCCATCCTGTGCCTTCAGTCGTCAACGCAAAACGCCGCGCCGGCGATCCCGTGGATGCGCCGGACGCGGCGGAGGGGCGCTCGTGCGCCGGTGA
>JAFECV010000379.1 GCA_018241985.1 Pseudomonadota bacterium
GCCTGCGCCGCGCGCACGGCCTGGGTCTGGTCGTTCTGCAGCCGCCAGATCAGGTTCGACGCGGAATCGGCGTGCGAGAGCCCTTCCTTGCGCTCGACCGTGCCGGCGCGAATGAGACGGGCGATGTCTTCCTCGAAAGTCTGCGAGCCTTCGGCGATCGAGTTTTCCATCGCCTCCTTCACGCCCGAGAAGTCGCCCTGTTCGATCAGCTCGGACACGAGCTTGGTGTTGAGCAGCACCTCGGCGGCCGGCACGCGCTTGCCCGCGGCGGTGCGCAGCAGCCGCTGCGACACCACGGCCTTCAGCGCCGCGGCGAGGTCGCCGAGCATCGTCGGGCGCACCTCGGCCGGGTAGAAGTTCAGGATGCGGTTCAGCGCCTGGTAGCTGTTGTTCGCGTGCATGGTCGCCATGCACAGGTGGCCGGACTGCGCGTACGCGATCGCGGCCGACATGGTTTCGCGGTCGCGGATCTCGCCGATCAGGATCACGTCCGGCGCCTGGCGCAGCGCGTTGCGCAGCGCGGTGTGCAGCGACTCCGTGTCGGTGCCGACCTCGCGCTGGTTGATCACCGACTTCTTGTTCTTGAAGATGTACTCGATCGGATCCTCGATCGTCAGCACGTGGCCGATCGTGCTCTCGTTGCGGTGGTCGATCATCGACGCGAGCGTCGTGCTCTTGCCGGCGCCGGTGGAGCCGACGAGCAGGATCAGGCCGCGCTTTTCCATCACCAGTTCGGACAGCACCGAAGGCAGGTTCAGCGAGCCGAGCTCGGGGATGTCGCTCGAGATGTAGCGGATCACCGCCGCGTAGCTGCCGCGCTGGCGCATGCCGCTGATGCGAAAGCTCCCGACGCCTTCGAGCGGGAACGCCATGTTCAGCTCGCCGGTCTGCTCCAGCTCGGCGATCCGGTCCGGCCGCAGGATTTCGGCCAGCAGGCTGCGCGGCGCATCGACCGGCAGCACCTGCGCGTTGATCGGCACGCACTGGCCATTGATCTTGATCAGCGCCGGCGCATTCGGCGACAGATAGACGTCCGACGCCTTGCGGTCGGCCATCAGGCGCAGGATTCTCTCCATCGTGTTCATGGTGTGCCTTGGTCTTGGTCTGCGGGCAGGGCGGCTCAGTCTCTGAGCAGGTCGTTCAGGCTGGTCTTCGCGCGGGTGTCGGCCGTGACCTGCTTGACGATCACCGCGCAGTACAGGCTGTGGCTGCCGTCCTTCGCCGGCAGCGAGCCGCTGACCACGACCGAGCCGGCCGGCACGCGGCCGTAGCTGATCTCGCCGGTCATGCGGTTGTAGATCTTGGTGCTCTGGCTGATGTACACGCCCATGCTGATCACCGAGTTCTCCTCGACGATCACGCCTTCGACCACCTCGGAGCGCGCGCCGATGAAGCAGTTGTCCTCGATGATGGTCGGGTTCGCCTGCAGCGGCTCGAGCACGCCCCCTAAACCGACGCCGCCCGACAGATGCACGTTCTTGCCGACCTGCGCGCAAGAGCCGACGGTGGCCCAGGTGTCGACCATCGTGCCTTCGCCGACGTAGGCGCCGATGTTGACGAACGACGGCATCAGGATCGCGCCGCTCGCGACAAAGCAGCCGCGCCGCGCGACGGCCGGCGGCACCACGCGGATGCCGGTCGCGCGCATCTGCGCTTCGTCCAGGTGCGAGAACTTCGGCGGCACCTTGTCGTAGAAGCCGAGCGGGCCGGCATGCATCAGCTCGTTGTCGCGTAGCCGAAAGCTCAGCAGCACCGCCTTCTTGACCCACTGGTGCGTGGTCCAGCGGCCGACGCCTTCGCGGGTGGCCACGCGCAGGCGCCCGGTGTTGAGCTCGGCGATCACATGCTCGACCGCCTCGACGACCTCCTTGGTCGCGCCGGACGGCGACAGGTTCGCGCGGTCGTCCCATGCGCGGTCGATGATGTTCTGCAGTTGCTGGGTCATGGTCGGTGGCTCGGGGGGAGCGATGGGGAAGGGGAGTCGAAAGGGGGTCGGATGAGGAATCAGGCCTGCGCCCGGACGAACCGGACGATGCGCTCGGCGGCTTCGGCGCATTCCGCGGTCTCGGCCACCAGCGCCATCCGCACCCGGCCTTGGCCCGGGTTCATGCCGTGCGCCTCACGCGCGAGAAAGCTGCCGGGCAGCACCGTCACATTGTATTGAGCGTACAGCGCGCGGGCGAACGCGGCGTCGTCGCCGCGCACGCCGGCCCACAGGTAGAACGCGGCGTCGGGCAGCGCGACCTCGAGCACCTCGGCCAGCATCGGCGTCACGCGCGCGAACTTCTCGCGGTACAGCGCGCGGTTGTCCTGCACGTGCTGCTCGTCGCCCCAAGCGACGACGCTTGCGGCCTGCACCACGCCGCTCATCGCGCTGCCGTGGTAGGTGCGGTACAGCAAAAACTGCTTGATCAACGCAGGGTCGCCGGCGACGAAGCCGCTGCGCATGCCCGGCACGTTGCTGCGCTTGGACAGGCTGGTGAACATCACCAGGTTGCGCCAGCCCCGCCCGAGCTGGGCGGCCGCCTGCAGCGCGCCCAGCGGCGGCTCGTCACGGAAATAGATCTCGCTGTAGCACTCGTCGGACGCGATCACGAAGCCGTGGCGTTCCGACAGATCGAACAGCCGGCGCCATTCGGCCAGCGGCATCACCGCGCCGGTCGGGTTGTGCGGCGAGCAGACGTAGACGAGCTGCGTGCGCGCCCAGACCTCGGCCGGCACGCTGTCCCAGTCGACAGCGAAGTTGCGCGCCGGATCGCACGGCGCGTAGTACGGCGAGGCGCCGGCGAGCAGCGCCGCGCCCTCGTAGATCTGGTAGAACGGATTCGGGCAGACGACCAGCGCGCCGGGCTGCGTGCGGTCGACCACGGTCTGCGCGAACGCGAACAGCGCCTCGCGCGAGCCGGTCACCGGCAGCACCTGGGTCGCGGCATCGAGCGCCAGGCCGTAGCGGCGCTCGAGCCACCCGGCGCAGGCTTCG
>JAFECV010000037.1 GCA_018241985.1 Pseudomonadota bacterium
AGAGGTGGTCGCCGCGTCCGAGATCCTGCAGGCGCTCGGGCTGCGCCGCTTCGTGCCCAGCGTCACCGCCTGCCCGGGCTGCGGGCGCACCACCAGCAGCACGTTCCAGGAACTGGCCAAACAGATCGACGACTTCCTGCGCACGCAGATGCCGTCGTGGCGCGAGCGCTATCCGGGCGTCGAGGCGCTGCGGGTCGCGGTGATGGGCTGCATCGTCAACGGCCCGGGCGAGAGCCGGCATGCCGACATCGGCATCAGCCTGCCCGGCACCGGCGAGACGCCCGCGGCGCCGGTCTACATCGACGGCGAGCGGCGCATGACGCTGCGCGGCGAACATATCGCGACCGAATTCCAGGCGATCGTCGAGGACTACATCGAGAAGCGCTTCGGCGCGGCGCATGCGGCGTGACGCGGGAAAACCGCGAAATTTCGAGCCAAATCGGGCTGCAGCCGGCGTGTACTCTTCGCATGCCGCTACAGTTCATATAGCAAATCCAGGAACCGATGAGTGAGAAGCTGGCTGCCGTCAAGGGCATGAACGACATCCTGCCGCCGGAGTCGGCGCGCTGGGAATGGCTCGAGGAGAAGGTGCGCGCGCTGATGCGCCGCTACGGCTACGCGAACGTGCGCACCCCGGTCGTGGAGCCGACCGCGCTGTTCGTGCGCGGCCTGGGCGAGGTCACCGACATCGTCGAGAAAGAGATGTACTCGTTCGAGGACACGATGAACGGCGACCGGCTGACGCTGCGGCCCGAGGCGACCGCCGGCATCGTGCGCGCGATGATCGAGCACAACGCGCTGTACAACGGCCCGCTGCGCGTGTGGTCGAACGTCGCGCTGTTCCGCCACGAACGCCCCCAGAAAGGGCGCTACCGCCAGTTCCACCAGATCGACGTCGAGGCGCTGGGCCACGCCGGGCCGGACGTCGACGCCGAGCAGATCCTGATGTGCGCCGCGCTGCTGCGCGATCTCGGTATCGACCGCGAGCATGTGCGGCTCGAGCTCAACAGCCTGGGCCAGCCGGCCGAGCGCAACGCGCACCGCGCGGCGCTGGTCGCGCATTTCGAGGCGCATGCGGACCGGCTCGACGACGATGCGCGCCGGCGCCTGCACAGCAACCCGCTGCGCATTCTCGACAGCAAGAACCCGGCGATGCAGCCCATCGTCGAGGCCGCGCCCAAGCTGCTCGACTTCCTCGGCCCGGCGTCGCTCGCGCACCTGGATGCGGTGCGCGCCGCGCTCGATGCCGCGGGCCAGCCGTACCGCATCAACCCGCGCCTGGTGCGCGGCATGGACTACTACAACCTGACCGTGTTCGAGTGGATCACCGACAAGCTCGGCGCGCAGGGCACGGTCTGCGGCGGCGGCCGCTACGACGGGCTGTTCGAGCAGCTCGGCGGCAAGCCGACGCCGGCGGTCGGCTGGGGCATGGGGATGGAGCGCATGCTGCTGCTGCTGGACGCGGTCGGCGCGAACCCGCCGCCCGAGGCGCCCGATGCCTACGCGATCGTGCCGGCGCCGGATGCGATGACGACTGCGCTCGTCGCCTGCGAGGCGCTGCGCGCGGCCGGCGTGTCGGTGCAGATGCACGCGGCCGGCGCGGACGGCTGGGGCGGCATGAAAGCCCAGTTCCGGCGTGCCGACGCGAGCGGCGCGCGCTATGCGCTGATCTTCGGCGCCGACGAACTGGCGAACGGACAGGTCGCGGTGAAGCACCTGCGGGACGGCAGCGGCGCGCAGCGCCTCGAGCCGCTCGCCGACCCGCTTGCGTGGGCCGCGACCCTACAATCGGGCCACTGAAAAAAAGCCCTAACCCCTAGGACAGCACGCATTCCGCCATGGCAACCGCTCTCGATCTCGAAGAACAGGAACAGCTCGACCAGCTCAAGCATTTCTGGAACAAATGGGGCGACGCGATCACCTGGACGCTGATCGTCGTGTTCGGCGCGGTGGCCGCGTGGAACGGCTACCAGTACTGGCAGCGCCGCGAGGCGTCGCGCGCGGCGATCCTGTACGCCACGGTGGAACAGGCGGCGCAGGCCGGCGACGTGGCGATGGTCGCGCGTTCGTTCTCCGACATCCGCAACGATTACGGCAGCACCACCTATGCGCAGCAGGCGGGCTTTCTCGCGGCCAAGGTGTTCGAGGAGAAAGGCAAGCCCGACGATGCGCGCCAGGCGCTGGCCTGGGTCGCCGACAAGACTTCGGATGAGGGCTACCGCGCGGTCGCGCGGCTGCGGCTGGCGTCGCTGCTGATGAACGCCAAGTCGTACGACGAGGCGCGCAAGCAGCTCGGCGGATCGTTCTCCGACGCGTTCGCGCCGCTGGTCGCGGACCGCCTCGGCGACATCGACCTGCTGCAGGGCAAGAAGGCCGACGCGGTGGCCGAGTACCTGCGCGCGTACAACGGACTGGCGGCGGACCGGCCGTACCGCCGCATCGTCGAAGTCAAGCTCGCCTCGCTCGGCGCCGACCCGCAGGCGCCGAAGGCCGCGGCAGCGAAGGATGCCGCCAGCGCCGCCGGGGGCCGCTCGTGAGATCGATGTTTCTCGCAAAATATCGAGAAAAAATGCCTGGAGCCGGCGTGCTGCGTGCATGGGTTGCTATCGGTATCGTAGCGCTGCTGAGCGCCTGCTCGACCGGATCGCCGCCGCCGAAGCCGACGCCGCTCGGTCCGAACGAAGCCCTGATCGGCGTGCGCCAGGCCTGGGCCGCGCAGATCGGCCCGGTCGGGTTCCCGCTCGAGGTCAAGGCCCAGGGCGGCAACGTGCTGCTGGCGAGCAGCGACGGCACGGTGGCGGCGCTGGACGCGCGCACCGGGCACGACCTCTGGCGCGTGGCGCTGCACCAGCCGATCGCCGCGGGCGTCGGCAGCGACGGGCGCCTCGCCGCGGTGGTGACCGTCGACAACCACCTCGTCGCGCTGCAGGACGGGCACGAGCTGTGGCGCCAGTTGCTCGAATCGCATGTCTACACGGCGCCGTTCGTTGCCGGCGGCCGGGTGTTCGTGCTCGCGGGCGACCGCGCGGTCAGCGCATACGACGGGCAGTCCGGGCGCCGGCTGTGGCTGCAAAAGCCGCCGGTGCAGCCGCTCGCGCTGCGCCAGGCCGGCGTCATCACCTCGGTCGACGACACGCTGGTGATCGGCCTGTCGGGCCGGCTCGTGGGGCTCAATCCGGCCGACGGCAGCATCCGCTGGGATGCGCTGGTCGGCGCGCTGCGCGGCACCAACGACATCGAGCGGCTGTCGGACCTGGTCGCGCCGGTGGCACGGCTGGGCGGCGACATCTGCGCGCGCGCCTACCAGGCCGCGGTCGGCTGCGTCGACACCACGAACGGCCAGCTCGAGTGGTCGCAGAAGGCGGACGGCGCGACCGGCGTGGCCGGCGACGACCGCTTCATTTATGGCACCGAGAGCGACGGCAAGGTGGTGGCCTGGCGCCGCGCAGGCGGCGAGCCGGGGTGGAGCTCGAACCGGCTGCTGAACCGAGGCCTCACCGCGCCGCTCGTGCTTGGGCGCTCGGTGGTGGTCGGCGACTACGCGGGCTACGTGCACCTGCTGTCGCGCGCCGATGGCTCGCTGCTGACGCGGCTCGCGACCGACGGCTCGGCGATCGCGGCCACGCCGGTGGCGGCCGACAACACGCTGATCGTCGTCACGCGGCACGGCGGCGTCTACGGCTTCCAGCCGGAGTGAGACCGCAAGGCGGATCGTCGTGAAACCCGTCCTGGCGCTGGTCGGCCGCCCGAATGTCGGCAAGTCGACGCTGTTCAACCGGCTGACGCGTTCGCGCGATGCGATCGTGGCCGACTTTCCGGGGTTGACCCGGGATCGCCACTACGGCGTCGGCCGCCTCGGCACGCGCGAATTCATCGCGATCGACACCGGCGGCTTCGAGCCGGATGCGACCGGCGGCATCTACAAGGAGATGGCGCGCCAGACGCGGCAGGCGGTGGCCGAGGCCGACGCGGTGATCTTCGTGGTCGACGCGCGCGCCGGGCTGTCGGCGCAGGACCACGACATCGCGCGCTATCTGCGCCGCCTGGGCAAGCGCTGCGTGGTCGCGGCGAACAAGGCCGAAGGCATGCAGGGCGGATCGCAGTTCGCCGAGTTCTACGAGCTCGGCCTGGGCGAGGTGCATCCGGTCTCCGCCGCGCACGGGCAGGGCGTGCGCGGCCTGACCGAACTCGCGCTCGGGCCCGAGCCGCCGCAAGATCAAGACGACGAGGCGGCGCCCGACGAAGCCGTGATCCGGCTCGCGGTGGCCGGGCGCCCGAACGTCGGCAAGTCGACGCTGATCAATGCCTGGCTCGGCGAGGAGCGGCTGGTCGCATTCGATCAGCCGGGCACGACCCGCGACGCGATCCACGTGCCGTTCGAGCGCAACGGCCAGCGCTTCGAGCTGATCGACACCGCCGGCCTGCGGCGCAAGGGCCGGGTGTTCGAGGCGATCGAGAAGTTCTCCGTGGTCAAGACGCTGCAGGCGATCGCCGGCGCGAACGTGGTGCTGCTGCTGCTCGACGCCACGCAGGGCGTGACCGACCAGGACGCGCACATCGCCGGCTACATCGTCGAGAGCGGGCGCGCGGTCGTCGTCGCGGTGAACAAATGGGACGCGGTGGACGAATACGAGCGCAGCCAGTTGCAGCGCTCGCTCGAGCTGCGCCTGCCGTTTCTCGGCTTCGCCGCGCTGCACCACATCTCCGCGCGCAAGCGCCAGGGGCTGGGCCCGGTCTGGCAATCGATCATCCAGGCGCACCGCGCGGCCAGCCGCAAGATGCCGACGCCGGCGCTGACCCGGCTGCTGCACGAGGCGGTGCAGCACCAGGCGCCGAAGCGGGTCGGCATGTTCCGCCCCAAGCTGCGCTACGCGCACCAGGGCGGCATGAACCCGCCGGTGGTGGTGGTGCACGGCAACTCGCTGGAGCACGTGACCGACGCGTACAAGCGGTATCTGGAAGGGCGGCTGCGCAAGGCATTCGATCTGATCGGCACGCCGCTGCGCATCGAGATGAAGAGTTCGAGCAACCCGTACGTCGACAAGGCGTAGCGGGGCGCGATCGTGGCCGGCGTCATGCCCACAAGGGCTTGGCCGCGCCGGCCGTGGCTCGCTGTGGTAATGTTCCACTCTTACCAACAACTTTTCCGAACACGGAGAATATCGTGAGCAACAAAGGGCAGCTTCTACAAGACCCGTTCCTGAACACGCTGCGCCGCGAGCATGTGCCGGTGTCGATCTATCTGGTCAACGGCATCAAGCTGCAGGGGCAGATCGAATCGTTCGACCAGTACGTGGTGCTGCTGCGCAACACGGTCACGCAGATGGTCTACAAGCATGCGATCTCGACCATCGTTCCGGGCCGCGCGGTGAATTTCTCCGCGGTCGAGAGCGCGGCTGTCGCGCACGACGCTCCCTGAAGGTCCGCTGACGGCGACGCAGCCGTTGCCGTCACGCCCGCTGCGCCGCACGCCTCGCCGATTTTCGCGTTGTCCGATCCATCCTCTCTTTCACCCGCGCCGACCGTGCTGGTCGGGGTCGATTTCGGCCTGCCGAATTTCGACGGCGAACTCGAGGAGCTCGGGCTGCTGGCGGCGAGCGCGGGCCTGCAGCCGGTCGCGCGCATCACTTGCAAGCGCCGTGCACCCGACGCCGCGCTGTTCGTCGGCAGCGGCAAGGCCGACGAGATCAAGGCGCTGGCCCAACAGCATGGCGCGACCGAGGTGCTGTTCGACCAGAGCCTGAGCCCGGCGCAGCAGCGCAACCTGGAGCGCCATCTGGAACTGCCGGTGAACGACCGCACGCTGCTGATTCTCGACATCTTCGGCCAGCGCGCGCGCAGCCACGAGGGCAAGCTCCAGGTCGAGCTCGCGCGGCTGCAGTACCTGAGCACGCGGCTGGTGCGGCGTTGGTCGCACCTGGAGCGCCAGCGCGGCGGCATCGGCGCGCGCGGCGGCCCGGGCGAGGCGCAGATCGAGCTCGACCGCCGCATGATCGGCGAGGCGATCAAGCGCACCTCGGCACGGCTCGAGAAGGTCAAGCGCCAGCGCCGCACCCAGCGGCGCCAGCGCGAGCGGCGCGACGCGTTCAACATCTCGCTGGTCGGCTACACCAACGCCGGCAAGTCGACGCTGTTCAATGCGCTGGTCAATGCCCACGCGTACGCCGCCGATCAGCTGTTCGCGACGCTGGACACCACGACGCGCAGGCTCTACCTCGGCGAGGCGAGGCGCTCGGTCTCGCTGTCGGACACCGTCGGGTTCATCCGCGACCTGCCGCACGGGCTGGTCGATGCGTTCCAGACCACGCTGCAGGAGGCGGTGGACGCCGATCTGCTGCTGCACGTGGTCGATGCCGCGCGGGCCGACCATGCGCAGCAGATCGCCGAGGTGCAGCGCGTGTTGGCAGAAATCGGCGCCGAGCAGGTGCCGCAGATCCTGGTGTTCAACAAGATCGACGCGCTGACCGAAGACCGGCGCCCGCTGTTGGCGAGCGACTTGTTCGAGTTGGGCGGGGTTGCGGTGCCGCGCTTGTTCGTCAGTGCGCGCAGCGGCGAGGGGCTGGCCTTGCTGCGGCGCGAACTGGCGCTGCGTGCGGCCGCGCCCGCGGACGCGGCCGGCCGGGATGTCCCCCGGTTTCATGAGGCTGCTGCCTGATTGTGCACAATCGGGGCACAACACGAAAAGACCGAAGCCGCATGAATCTCAATTCAAAGGCCCCGGGGTGGAAGGCCCTTCCGGGACGGATCAGGGGAATGTTCAACCTGAACGACCCGCGCTGGGGACGTGGCGAGGACAAGCCGTCCGGCGACGCCCCGCGGCCGGAGGGCGAGCAGCCCCAGGGCGGCCGCGGGCCGAACCAGGGCCCGCCCGACCTGGACGAGCTGTGGCGTGACTTCAACCGCCGCTTGAGCGGCCTGTTCGGCGGCCGCCGCGGCGGCGAATCCGGCGGCGACCCAGGCCGCGGCGGCCCGGGCGGTCCCGGCGGCGGCTTCAGTCCGGACGGCAAGAGCGCCCGCGCCGGCATCGGGCTGATCGCGGCGGTGGTGGTGCTGATCTGGCTCGGTTCGGGCTTCTTCATCGTGCAGGAAGGCCAGCAGGCGGTCATCACCCAGTTCGGCAAGTACTACGAGACGCTGGGCGCGGGCTTTCACTGGCGGCTGCCGTACCCGATCCAGCGCGACGAGAAGGTGTTCGTGACCCAGATCCGCTCGGTCGACATTGGTCGCGACAACATCATCAAGGCCACCGGCCTGCGCGACTCGGGCATGCTGACCGCCGACGAGAACATCGTCGAGATCAAGTTCGCGGTGCAGTTCCGGCTGAACGACGCGCGCGAGTTCCTGTTCGACACCAAGGACCCGACCGGCGCGGTGGTGCAGGCGGCCGAGTCGGCGGTGCGCGAGGTGGTCGGCAAGATGACGATGGACGCCGCGCTCGGCGACGAGCGCGACAAGATCGCGCCGCAGGTGCGCGAGCTGATGCAGCAGATCCTCGACCGCTACCAGGTCGGCGTGCAGGTGGTCAACGTCAACCTGCAGCAAAGCGGCGTGCGCCCGCCCGAGCAGGTGCAGGCGGCGTTCGACGACGTGCTGAAGGCCGGCCAGGAGGCGGAGCGCACCAAAAACGAAGCCCAGGCCTACGCCAACGACGTGATTCCGCGCGCCGTCGGCACCGCGTCGCGCGTGCAGCAGGAAGCCGAGGGCTACAAGGCGCGGGTGGTCGCGCAGGCGCAGGGCGATGCGCAGCGCTTCGATTCGGTGCAGGCCGAATACCAGAAGGCGCCGCAGGTCACGCGCGAGCGCATGTACATCGATGCGATGCAGCAGATCTACACGAACGTTTCCAAGCTGATCGTCGACACGCGCCAGAGTTCGAATCTGCTGTACCTGCCGCTGGACAAGCTGATGCAGGCGGCGGGCCAAGCCGCGCCGGCGGCCCAACCCCCGGCAAATCCGGCCTCCGCGGCCGGCGGCAGCACGCCCGCCAGCAGCGGGTCGACCAACCCGTCCGACGAATCCGACCGCTTCCGGGACACTTCCCGCATGCGGGACCGCGACTCGCGCTAGGAGGAGCTTTTGTGAACCGCGTCGGATTCATCGCTGCCGCCATCGTGATCGTGCTGGCCGTGCTCAGCTCGATGGTGTTCATCGTCGATCAGCGCCAGTTCGGTATCGTCTACGAACTGGGGCAGATCAAGCGCGTGCTCAAGCAGCCGGGGCTGGACTTCAAGCTGCCGCCCCCGTTCGAGAACGTGCTGTACCTGGACAAGCGCCTGCTCAACCTCGAGAGCACCGATGCCGAGCCGATCTACACCGCGGAGAAGCAGCGCGTCGTGATCGACTGGTACGTGCGCTGGCGCATCAGCGATCCCGCCGAGTACATCCGCAACGTCGGCCTCGACGAGAGCGCCGGCGCGAACCAGCTCGGCCGCGTGGTGCGCAACGCGTTCCAGGCGGAAATCAACAAGTACACGGTCAAGCAAGTGGTGGGCAACAAGCGCGAGTCGCTGATGGGGGACGTGAAGAACGAGGTCATCGGAAAGGTGCAGGGCGCCAAGCCCTGGGGCATCGAAGTGGCCGACGTGCGCATCACCCGGGTCGACTATGTCGCCGACATCACCGATTCGGTGTACCGGCGCATGGAGGCCGAGCGCAAGCGGGTTGCCAACGGACTGCGCGCGACCGGCGTGGCCGAGGGCGAGAAGATCCGCGCCGACGCCGACCGCCAGCGCGAAGTGACCGTGGCCAACGCCTACCGCGACGCGCAGAAGATCAAGGGCGAGGGCGACGGCGCGGCGAACCGGATCTATGCCGATGCGTTCGGCCGCGACCCGCAGTTCGCGCAGTTCTACCGCAGCCTGGACGCGTACAAGTCCAGCTTCAACAAGAAGAGCGACGTGATGGTGCTGGACGAGTCGAGCGACTTCTTCAAGGCGATGCGCGGCCCGAGCCTTGCCGCGCCGGCCGCACCGGGCCGGAAATAAGCCGGCGCAGGGCGGCCTTGGACAGCAGTACGTTCTGGATCGCGCTGGCGCTGGTGCTGGTGATCGAAGGCTCGCTGCCGCTGCTGTCGCCGGCCGCGTGGCGGCGCATGTTCATGCAGATCCTGCGCTGGCGCGACGGCCAGTTGCGCTTCTTCGGCCTGTGCAGCATCGCCGCGGGGCTGCTGCTGCTCTGGCTCGCGTCCTGAATAGCCGGCCGGCGCGCCACGGGCGCCCGCTAAAATCGCCCTTCCTCTAGACTGCTTTTCGTTCCTCGTTCATGTCCGCCTGGGTCCTGCCGGATTACATCGCCGATGTGCTGCCCTCCGAGGCCCGGCATATCGAGGAGCTGCGCCGCCTGCTGCTCGATGCCGCGCGCGGCTACGGCTACGAGCTGGTGATGCCGCCGCTGTTCGAGCACCTCGAGTCGCTGCTCACCGGCACTGGCGAGGCGCTCGGCCTGCAGACCTTCAAGCTGGTCGATCAACTGTCCGGACGCACGCTGGGCCTGCGCGCCGACACGACGCCGCAGGTGGCGCGCATCGACGCGCACCTGCTCAACCGCAGCGGCATCGCGCGCCTGTGCTACTGCGGCCCGGTGCTGCACACCCGGCCCGATCGGCCGCACGCGAGCCGCGAGCCGCTGCAGTTCGGCGCCGAAATCTACGGCCACGCCGGCCGTGAGGCGGATCTGGAGGCGGTGCTGTTGTCGCTCGACTGCCTGCGCGCGGCGCAGGTGCAAGAGCCCGACGTCGACATGGCCCATGTCGGCATCGTCGATTCGCTGCTCGCCGGGGTCGCGCTCGACGGCGCCGCCGCCGCGCGGGTGCACGCGGCGCTCGCCGCCAAGGATGCGAGCGAACTGGCCGTGCTGGCGCGCGATTTTCCGCGCGGGTCGCGCGAGGGGCTGCTGGCGCTCACGAGGCTGTACGGCGATGCGCAGGTGCTGGCCGAAGCACGCAAAGCACTTCCGGCGTCGCCGGCGCTGCACGCTGCGCTGGCGGACCTGGAATGGCTGGCCGGGCAGCTTGCCGGCACTGCGATCAGTTTCGACCTGGCGGATCTGCGCGGCTACGCGTACTACAGCGGCATGCGCTTTGCGATCTACGCACAGGGTGCGAACGACGCGCTGGTGCGCGGCGGGCGCTATGACGAGGTCGGCGCGGTGTTCGGCCGCAAGCGACCGGCGGTCGGCTTCAGCCTCGACCTGAAGCAGCTCGCGGCCAGCGTCGTGCCGTTGCCGCTGCGCGCGGCGATCCGCGCGCCATGGGGCGTGGAGCCACCGCTGCGCGCCGCGATCGCGGCGCTGCGCGGCGGCGGCGAAACCGTGGTCTGCGTGCTGCCGGGCCACGAGAGCGAGATCGATGAATTCCGTTGCGACCGCGAGCTGGTGCAAGCCAAAGGCCGGTGGGTCGTGCAAGCCATTCGAGAGTGATTTTTTGATGAACACAAGCAGCGCGCAATCCTCGCAGAGCATGCCGGGACGCAACGTGGTCGTGGTCGGCACCCAGTGGGGCGACGAGGGCAA
>JAFECV010000380.1 GCA_018241985.1 Pseudomonadota bacterium
CCCCCTCACCGGGGGCGCACCCAGCGGCCCGGCGGAGCCGGCTCCGCGGGTGCCCGCGAATGGCCTGCTCCGTGGCCTTTTGATTCGTTGCCGAGATCGAGGCGGCGCCCGAAATCTAGTGCGCCTTTTCCCAGTTCGGGCCGACGCCGATGTCGGCGCGCAGCGGCACGCGCAGTTCGGCGACGCCGGCCATGAGGCGCGGGATCTCCGCGCGCACCCATTCGACCTCGGCCTCGGGCACTTCGAACACCAGTTCGTCGTGCACCTGCATGATCATCTTGGTCGCGCGGCGCTGCTCGTCCAGCACCTGCTGCACTTTGACCATGCTGAGCTTGATCAGGTCGGCCGCGGTGCCCTGCATCGGCGCGTTGATCGCCGCGCGCTCGGCGGCGCTGCGGCGCGGGCCGTTCGGTGAATTGATCTCGGGCAGGTACAGACGCCGGCCGAACACGGTCTCGACATAGCCCTTCGCCTTCGCGCTCTGGCGCGTCTCGTCCATGTAGCGGCGCACGCCGGGGTAGCGCTCGAAATAGCGCGTGATGTAGTTCTTCGCCGCGGTGTTGTCGATGCCGAGGTTGCGCGCGAGCCCATAGCTGCTCATGCCGTAGATCAGGCCGAAGTTGATCACCTTCGCGTAGCGGCGCTGCTCGCTCGAGACCTGGTCCGGCGCCACGCCGAACACCTCGGCCGCGGTCGCGCGGTGCACGTCCTGGCCCTCGTGGAACGCGCGCAGCAGCGACTCGTCGCCGCTGATGTGCGCCATGATGCGCAGCTCGATCTGGCTGTAGTCGCTGCTCGCGATCAGGCTGCCGGCGGGCGCGACGAAGGCCTCGCGGATGCGCCGGCCCTCGCTCGTGCGCACCGGGATGTTCTGCAGGTTCGGGTCGTTGCTCGCGAGGCGTCCGGTCACCGCGACCGCCTGCGCGTAGTGGGTGTGCACGCGGCCGGTGCGCGGCAGCGTCATGGCGCTCAGCTTGTCGGTGTACGTGCCCTTGAGCTTGGACAGCCCGCGGTGCTCGAGGATCTTCGCGGGCAGCGGATAGTCCTCGGCCAGCTTTTCCAGCACCTCCTCGTCGGTGCTCGGTGCGCCGGTCGCGGTCTTCTTGATCACCGGCAGGCCTAATTTTGAGAAGAAGATCTCGCCGATCTGCTTCGGGCTGCCGAGGTTGAACGGCTGGCCGGCAAGCGCGTGCGCCTCGCCCTCGAGCGCATGGATGCGCGTGCCGAGTTCCGCGCTCTGGCGCGCGAGCGTCTCGCCGTCGATCAGCACGCCGTTGCGCTCGATGCGGTACAGCACCTCGCTGCAGGCGATCTCGAGCCGGTAGATGAAGGCGAGCCGCGAGTTCGCCTCGAGCCGCGGCCACAGAGCGCGGTGCACGTCCAGCGTCTGGTCCGAGTCCTCGCAGGAATATTCGGCGGCGCGCGCGACCTCGACCTGCGCGAACGGGATCTGGTGCGCGCCCTTGCCGCACAGGTCCTCGTACTGGATGCCGCTGCGCCCCAGGTGGCGCTCGGCGAGGCTGGCCAGGCCGTGCGGCTTGTGCACTTCGAGCACGTAGCTCTGCAGCATCGTGTCGTGCGCGTAGCCCTGCACCTCGATGCCGTGGTTCGCGAACACGTGGCGGTCGTACTTGATGTGCTGGCCGAGCTTCTTCTTCGCGGGGTTCTCCAGCCAGGGCTTCAGGCGCGAGAGCACCTGGTCGAACGGCAACTGCTCGGGCGCGTCCGGCCCGTCGTGGCGCAGCGGCAGGTAGGCGGCGCGGCCCGGCGTCACGGAGAACGAGATGCCGACCAGCGCGGCGCGCATCTCGTCGAGCGACGTGGTCTCGGTGTCGAGCGCGACCAGCTCCGCCGCTTCGATCTGCGCGAGCCAGTCGTCGAACGTGGCCCAGTCGAGGATGGTCACGTACTCGGTGGCGACCGCGCGTGCCGGGACTGGGGTGTCGGGCAGGATCGCGGGGTCGGCGCTTCGATCCGCGTCGGTTGCGACTGCGCCGCTCGACGCCGTTGCGCGGCCCGCGGTCTTGGCGCGGCCGGCCGCTTCGGAATTGCCCGCGAGCGCGCGCACCAGCGTCTTGAACCCGAATTTTTCATAAAAAGTGGCCAGAGCGCCCGTGTTTGGCTCACTGAGTGCTATCGCATCCATAGCAGGCAGGCCGCCGACATGGTCCGCGAGGTCGCAGTCGGTGCGTATCGTCAGCAACTGTTTCGCGGTCGGCAGCCAGTCGAGCGCGCGCCGCAGGTTGTCGCCGACGGCCCCCTTGATCGACGTCGCGTTCGCGATCACGCCGTCCAGCGAGCCGTATTCGGCCAGCCATTTCGCGGCGGTCTTCGGGCCGACCTTCTCGACCCCCGGCACGTTGTCGACCGCGTCGCCGACCAGCGACTGGAAGTCGAGCATCAGCCGCGCCGGCACGCCGAATTCGGCCTGCACGCCGGCCTCGTCGCGCCGTTTGTTGCTCATCGTGTCGATGATCGTGACGCGGTCCGTCACCAGTTGCGTCAGGTCCTTGTCGCCGCTGGAGATCACGACCTGCATGCCCGCGGCCGCGCCGGCAGTGGCCAGCGTGCCGATCACGTCGTCGGCCTCGATGCCGGGCACCACCAGCACCGGCCAGCCGAGCAGGCGCACCACCTCGTGGATCGGGTCGATCTGCGAGCGCAGATCGTCGGGCATCGGCGCGCGATGCTGCTTGTATTCGGGGTAGATCGCGTCGCGGAAGGTCGGCCCCTTCGCGTCGAACACGCAGGCGCCGAACGCGGCCGGCACGTCGCGGCGGAGCTTCTCCATCATGTTGACCATGCCGCGGATCGCGCCGGTCGCCGGGCTGGTCGGATCGTCCGGCACCGCGCGCAGGTCGGGCATCGCGTGGTAGGCGCGGTACAGGTAGCTGGAACCGTCCACCAGCAACAGGGTCTTGGGCGCGCCGGTGTTGCCCGCATTTGCCTGCTGCGGGCCGGCCATGGCA
>JAFECV010000381.1 GCA_018241985.1 Pseudomonadota bacterium
GTGGCCGAGCACCAGCATCGGCAGCACTTTCTGCGGATCGTCCTTGAGCAGCGCGGCCGCCTGCTCCGGCATGATGATCAGCGCGCTCACCACCAGGAACATCGGCACGAACGCGAACACGATGTAGCAGACGCCGCCGATCACCGGTCCCTTGGTCGCGGCGCTGACGCCGTTCGCCGACATCACGCGCTGGAACACGTCCTGCTGCGGAATCGACCCCAGCATCATCGTGATCGCGGCGGCAAAGAACGCGATCGCGTCCTTCGCGCTCGGCTCGGGCAGGAAGCGGAACAGGCCGTGGCCGGCCGCGAGCGCGACCACGCGGTCGGCGCCGCCCGCCTGCTGGCCGGCGAACACCGCGAGGACGGCCAGGCCGATCACCAGGATGATCATCTGGATGAAGTCGGTGATCGCGACCGACCACATGCCGCCGAACAGCGTGTAGGCGAGGATCGACAGCACGCCGATCACCATGCCGGCCGGCACGCCGATCGCGCCGCCGGACAGCAGGTTGAACACCAGCCCCAGCGCGGTGACCTGGGCCGACACCCAGCCCAGGTAGCTGAGCATGATGATCAGCGAGCACACCACCTCCACGGTCCTGCCGTAGCGCTCGCGGTAGTAGTCGCTGATGGTCAGCAGGTTCATCCGGTACAGCCGCCCGGCGAAGAACAGGCCGACCAGGATCAGGCAGGTGCCGGCGCCGAACGGGTCCTCGACCACGCCGTGCAGGCCGCCGCCGACAAACTTCGCCGGGATGCCGAGCACGGTTTCCGAACCGAACCAGGTCGCGAACGTGGTGGTCACGATCATCACCAGCGGCAGGTGCCGGCCGGCGATCGCATAGTCGGCCGAGTTCTTCACGCGCCGCGCGGCATAGAGGCCGATCGCGATCGTGACGAGCAGGTAGACGATGACCAGGGTCAGCAGCACGGCGGCGGGCTCCTCGGGCTCTTTTTGGGTGGCCCGGATTATCGGGTATGACTCCGGTGGCGAGCCGGCCGCGCGGGCGGGAGAAGCAGATCTCAGGCGTCCATGGCGCCGCCCGCTACCCGCAGCCCATGGAACCCAAAGGAGCAAAAGGCCGCGGAGCAGGCTACGCGAGCGACCGCCGCGGAGCGGGCTACGCCCGGCCGCTGGCGGTGCCCCCTGCGAGGGGGTTGGCGTAGCGACACGCAGTGCGCGAAGATTGGGGGTGGTTCATCTCAGAACAGACGCACGCGCAGCACGATCTGCATCGTGATCAGACCCAGCGCGAAGCCGATGCCGCCGTAGATCAGCCCCTGCAGCAGGCGGTTCGTGCGCCGCTGCTCGGCCAGCAGCTCCACCAGTTCGCGCCGGGGGTCTTTGGCCTGGCGCAGCAGGTAGTCGTGCAGCAGCCGCGGCAGTTCCGGCAGCAGCTTGGCATAGCGTGGCGCCTGGCCCTTGAACTGCTCGATCAGCTTCTTCGGGCCGATCTGGTCGCGCATCCACTGCTCGAGAAAGGGCTTGGCGGTCAGCCACAGGTCGAGCTCGGGGTCGAGCTGGCGGCCCAGGCCCTCGATGTTGAGCAGCGTCTTCTGCAGCAGCACCAGCTGCGGCTGGATCTCGACCTGGAAGCGCCGCGAGGTCTGGAACAGCCGCATCAGCACCATGCCGAGCGAGATCTCCTTCAGCGGACGGTCGAAGTACGGCTCGCAGACGCTGCGGATCGCCGATTCGAGCTCGTCGACCCGGGTGCCGGCCGGCACCCAGCCCGATTCGATGTGCAGCTCGGCGACCCGCTTGTAGTCGCGCCGGAAGAACGCGGTGAAGTTCTGCGCCAGGTATTCCTTGTCGAACTCGGTCAGCGTGCCGACGATGCCGAAGTCGAGCAGGATGTAGCGCCCGCGCGTCGCCGGATCGAGGCTGACCTGCAGGTTGCCCGGGTGCATGTCGGCGTGGAAGAACCCGTCGCGGAACACCTGGGTGAAGAAGATCGTGACGCCGTTGCGCGCCAGCTTCGCGATGTCGAGGCCGGCCGCGCGCAGCCGCTCGGTCTGGCTGATCGGCACGCCCTCCATCCGCTGCATCACGATCACGTCGGGCATGCAGTAGTCCCAGATCATTTCGGGGATCAGCACCAGATCGAGCCGCTGCATGTTGCGGCGCAGCTGCGCCGCGTTCGCCGCCTCGCGCACCAGGTCGAGCTCGTCGTGCAGGTACTTGTCGAACTCGGCCACCACCTCGCGCGGCTTCAGCCGCTTGCCGTCGGACGACAGCCGCTCGACCCAGGTCGCCATCATGCGCAGCAGGCCCAGGTCCTTCTCGATCACCGGCAGCATGTTCGGGCGCAGCACCTTGACCGCCACCGGGCGATCGTGGCCGTCGCGCATGCGCAGCGTCGCGAAGTGCACCTGCGCGATCGACGCGCTGGCGACCGGCTCGCGCTCGAAGCTGGAGAAGATCTGGTCCACCGGCCGGCGGAACGCGCGCTCGATGGTCGCGATCGCGATCGCGGAATCGAACGGCGGCACCCGGTCCTGGAGCTTCGCGAGTTCGTCGGCGATGTCGGCCGGCATCAGGTCGCGCCGCGTCGACAGCACCTGCCCGAACTTGACGAAGATCGGCCCGAGCCGCTCGAGCGCCTCGCGCAGCCGCTGGCCGCGCGGCGCGTCGAGGTTGCGCCCGACCGAGACTACCCGCGCGAAGATCCGCAGCCACGGCTTCTGGAAGCTGGTCAGCACCAGCTCGTCGAGCCCGTAGCGCAGCGCGATCAGGACGATGAAACTGCCGCGCAGCATGCGCCTCATGGGCCGCGCCTCATATAACGCCTCTCGGTTGCTGTACCGCGCGGATCACGGACCGGGTTCAAGAGGCCGCGGAGCAGGCCGTTCGCGGACACTCGCGGGGCCGGCTCTGCCGGACCGCCGAGTGTGCCCCCGGTGAGGGGGCTGAGGTCTGCGGCTCCAGACCTGCCTGCGCAGGTCTGGACAGACCGAAG
>JAFECV010000382.1 GCA_018241985.1 Pseudomonadota bacterium
TTCGCCACACTGTCGCCGATGCCCGGTCTGCGCGCCTGGGTGGGCCGGAACGCCGCCGGGCTGACCGCTTCGCTGCCGGCGCGCCAGCAGCAGGCGCTGGCCAAGGAACTCGGCGTCACCGGCGAGCTTGCCGCGGCGCAGCTGCTGGCGGCACTGGACGGCGTGACCCAGTTGAACGAGCGATCCGCCGTGGCGCGCTGGCTGCTGCGCGCCGCCGCGCGCTACCTCGGCGCCACGCAGGGCGACGCCGGCCGTCTGGTGGATGCCGTGGCGCGCTTTCACCTCGGCAACGGCGCGCGCGTGGAGCGTCTCAACTGGCTCGCCGACCCGTCGCCCAAGGGCCTCAAGCAATCCTGGGGCCTGATGGTGAACTATCTGTACGATCCGAAGCGCCTCGACAAGCACCGCGCGCTGCTGGCGCGGGGCAAGGTCCCGTTCTCAAGCGCCGTGGAAACCCTGCAGGACTGATATGCCGCAAACCAACCAGAACCTGTTCGCCGTCCTGCGGGGCGGCTTCCCGGCCGATCAGGACGGCGTCGCGATCGAGACCGACGACGGCCTGCGCTATTCCTGGCGCGACCTCGATCACGCGAGCGCGATGCTCGCGAACCTGCTGGAGTCGCTTGGCCTGCCGGAAGGCAGCCGCATCGCGGCGCAGGTCGAGAAATCGGTCGAGGCGGTGCTGCTGTACCTGGCCACGCTGCGCGCGGGCTACGTGTACCTGCCGCTCAACACCGCGTACCAGAGCGCCGAGATCGAATACTTCATCGGCAACGCCGAGCCGGCGGTGGTGGTCTGCACGCCGAAGAACTTTTCCTGGGTCAGCAAGATCGCGTTCAAGGCCGGCACGCGCCATGTGTTCACGCTGGGCGAGGGCCGCAGCGGCAGCCTGCTCGAGCGCGCCGCGCACCATTCCGACCGGCATGCGGTGGCCGAGCGCGGCTTTGATGACCTCGCGGTGATCATCTACACCAGCGGCACCACCGGCCGCAGCAAGGGGGCGATGCTGAGCCACGGCAACATCGCCAGCAACGCGCGCGTGCTCCGGGACTACTGGGGCTGGCGCGGCGACGACGTGCTGATCCACGCGCTGCCGATCTTCCACGTGCACGGCCTGTTCGTCGCGATCCACGGCGCGCTGCTCGCCGGCGCGAAGATGCTCTGGTTCCACAAGTTCGATCCGAAGGCGGTGCTCGCGCGGCTGCCCGAGGCGACGGTGTTCATGGGCGTGCCGACGCTGTACGTGCGCATGCTGGCCGAGCCGGCGCTGGACCGGCACACGGCGCAGCACATGCGGCTGTTCGTCTCGGGATCGGCGCCGCTCCTGATCGAGACCTTCGACGCATGGCGGCATCGCACCGGGCACACGATCCTGGAGCGCTACGGCATGAGCGAGACCGGCATGCTGACCTCGAACCCGTACGCGGCCGACGCGCGGCACGGCGGCGAGAGCGAGCGCCGCGGCGGCACGGTCGGCTTTCCGCTGCCGGGCGTCGAACTGCGGGTTCAGGGCGACGACGGACGGGTGCTTGCCGCCGGCGAGGTCGGCGCGATCGTGGTCAAGGGGCCGAACGTGTTCAAGGGCTACTGGCGCATGCCCGAGAAGACGCGCGAGGAATTCACTGCGGACGGTTTCTTCAAGACCGGCGATGTCGGCCAGATCGATGCGCGCGGCTACGTGACCATCGTCGGGCGCGCGAAGGACCTGATCATCAGCGGCGGCTACAACGTGTACCCGGCCGAGATCGAGAGCTTCATCAACGAGATGCCCGGCGTCGCCGAGAGCGCGGTGGTCGGCGTGCCGCATCCTGATTTCGGCGAGGTCGGCGTCGCGGTGGTGGTCGCGCGCGCCAGCGCCACTATCGATCCGGAGCGCATCCTTGCGGACCTCAAGGCGCGGCTAGCGAACTACAAGATTCCGAAGCGCTGCTTCATCGCAACGGAGTTGCCGCGCAACGCGATGGGCAAAGTGCAGAAAAACCAATTGCGCGAGCAGCACAAGGCGCTGTTCACTTGAAGTGAAACTGAAACACCCCCAGTCTTCGCGCACTGCGTGTCGCTTCGCCAACCCCCTCGCAGGGGGCGCGCCCTACGGCCCGGCGGAGCCGGCTCCGCGGGTGCCCGCGCACGGCCTGCTCCGCGGCCCCTCGAATCCGTTCGTGCGTCGGTCGCGGGTGGCGCGTGGCGCCAAGGGCCGTCAGCGCGCGTCGGATGGGGTTGCGAGGCGCTTGAGCGCATCCGCGTCGAGCACGCGCAGGTAGCGCCGCTGCACCTCGATCACGCCGTCCTCGGCGAATTTCGTGAAGGTCCGGCTCACCGTCTCGAGTTTGAGGCCCAGGTAGCTGCCGATCTCTTCGCGCGACATCCGCAGCACCAGTTCGGAACTCGAGAAGCCCCGGGCATGCAACCGGCGCAGCAGGTTCAGTAGGAACGCGGCGAGCCGCTCCTCGGCGCGCATGCCGCCCAGCAGCAGCAGCATGCTGTTCTCGCGCACGATCTCGCGGCTCATGATCCGGTGCAGATGGCGCTGCATCGCCGGGACTTCGCGCGACACCTCCTCGATCCGGTCGAACGGCATCACGCAGACCTCGGCGTCCTCCAGCGCCACCGCGCTGCAGTTGTGCCGCTCGTCGACGATGCCGTCGAGGCCGACGATTTCGCCGCCCATCTGGAACCCGGTCACCTGGTCGCGCCCGTCCTCGGTCGTGACGCAGGTCTTGAAGAAGCCCGAGCGCACCGCGTACAGCGAGGTGAACTTCTCGCCCGCGTGGAACAGCGATTCACCGCGCCGCACCCTGCGCCGCGTCGCCACCAGCGCATCGATGCAATGCATTTCCGATTCGCTCAGGTCGACCGGCATGCACAGTTCGCGCAGGTTGCAGTTGGAGCAGGCCACGTGGAATGCATGCGAGCCGACGCCATTCGCGGAGACGGCGTAGCTTTCGTCGACGGTCGGT
>JAFECV010000383.1 GCA_018241985.1 Pseudomonadota bacterium
CTGCTGCGCGTTGCGCTGAAAGACGCGAGCGTCGTCACAGGCGTGTCGCCTGACGGCTCCGTGCCGGCGGCCAACGTCATCAGCGGCACCACGCTGGCCGAGCTCGCGCGCAAGCACCAGGTGGCCGAAGGCGTGATCAACCGGCTCGCCGGCTTCATGGACGTCGAGGCGCTGCGCGCGATCGCCGACGGCGTCGCGCTGAACCTCGACACCGTCGCCGACGCTGAAGGCAGTGCCATCGCGCTGCAGGCCGCGCTGCCCGACGCCGACGTCGCCGGCGAATTCGACGCGCACCACGACAAGCCGCTGTTGCGCATCAGCCGGCGCCACCACGGCAACATCAAGAGCAGCGTGCTCACGCAGGACTTCGTGCACGGCGCCGACTACGCCGCGCTGGCCGAGGCCGCGCACACCTTCCGCGGCTTGCTAGCCGAAGGCGCCAAGGCGATGCGCGGCGAAGGCGAGAAGCGCCGCGAAGAATCCGTTGCCGACTTCCGCCAGGCGATGCGCTGGCTGCTCGCGGAGGCCGAGCGCGCCACCGCGCGCCAGCGCTACAAGGGCCTGGGCGAGATGAACCCCGAGCAGCTGTGGGAAACCACGATGGACCCGGCCGTGCGCCGCCTGCTCAAGGTGCAGATCGACGACGCGATCGAAGCCGACCGCGTGTTCACGATGCTGATGGGCGACGAGGTTGAGCCGCGGCGCGACTTCATCGAGACGAATGCGTTGAGGGCGGGGAATATCGACGTGTGACGCTGTCGGGTGACACGGATAGTGAGATCCGTGCCAAGTTAGTGAGAGATTGCTGACGTAGTTGTTGAAAGATTCCTGGAGGGGTGTACGGCGAGGCATAAGTCGCGAAACCACCGCTTCAGCGCATGGGCTCAGAAGGGCCAAGGGGGGTGAACATGCGGCTGCGCCGGTTTGAGATTCACAACTACAAATGCATCGAGCATGTGGCCCTGGAATGGGAAGACCTGCTTGTCCTCATCGGGGAAAACAATGCGGGCAAGTCTTCCGTGCTGTCCGCCATTGCTGTGTTCCTCAGTGGCAGTTCTATCAAGGACTCGTCGCTCTTTCGCCGTCACCAGACCGATGACGGCAACGCCATAGAACTGATCGGTCACTTCGACTGCCTCACAGACGACGAGAAAGCCCAGGTTGCTGTACGTGGTCGCATGGATGGCGACCACTGGGTGCTTAAGAAGCGCTACTGGTTCGAGCCAGGTGAGGACGGAGAGGCCGGCGGTTGGAAGGAACAGCTGTTCTCCTTCTCTGGCCTTGAGCAGTTCGTGGGCTGGCCTGACCCAGACACAACCTGGGCAGCGTTCCCGGCAGACTATCAGCCGATCATTGACGCGCTGCCCAATAAGGGAGCGCGCCCCAACGCTGCCTCAAGGGAATCGCTCAAGGCTGCCGTGCGCGAGCAGCGTCCCGATTTGGTCGCGGTTGGTGCGGCCGCCTGGCTGCCCAACCCTGGCGGTGGCGGCAACTGGAAGAGCAACGCAAACTCCATCCTGCCTCGTCCCATTCTGGTGAGGGCAGTCCAGGAGGCAAGCGACGAGACCAATGCGAAGGACGCGTCGACGTACGGCAAATTAGTCAACCTCATCGTTGAGCGCAGCTTGGCACAACGTCCCGAAATGGCAGCGCTCCAAGCCGCCCTGGATGATGTGTTGGCGCTCTTCCGACCAGACCCCGCCAACCCGCTGCGGCAGGCTCAAGAAGTTCGAGACCTGCAGGACCGCATTAATCAGAGCCTCAACGAAGTCGTCGGAGGTCAAGCGCTGATTCGTACAGAGGCACCGGAACTGCGGACTATGGTTCTGCCGTCGACCTCGCTTGTCATCCGCGATGCCCAGGCAGGCATCGACACAGAAGTTGGCCATCAAGGCCATGGTCTGCAACGTACGCTGGTCATCACGCTACTCCAGCTTCTCGCTGACGCGCAAGCACAAGGTTCTCAAGCCGCCGGCGCTGGCCTTCAACGCGGCACCATCCTGTTGATCGAGGAACCCGAACTCTATCTACATCCCCAGATGGAGCGCTTGATGCGGGACGTGCTGCACCGGCTTGCTGCGCAGCCCAACACGCAGGTGGCCTGCTGTACGCACTCGCCGGTCTTCCTGGACATCGCAAACAGGTACCGTGCCATCGTACGGATGTTCAAGACCGCTCAAGGCGATGCCGCTTGCTATCAAGTCAGCGGGGACTTGTTTCCCGGGGTGGCCCATCAAGCCGACAAGCAGCGCCTGCAAACGGTGGCGAGAGTTCATCCTACCGTCAACGAACTCTTCTTCGCCAAGAGTGTCGTGTTGCTCGAGGAGGGCAGTGCGATTGCGGCCTTCGAGCGGGGCGCTGAACTGATGGGGCTTTTCCAAAGACACGTCCGTCTGCGGCGGGAGGTTGCTTTGGTTGACTGCAATGGCAAGAAGAACATTCCGGCCTTCCAGCGTGTGCTGAACGCATTCAACATTCCCTACCGTGTGGTGCACGACGGAGACACCAACAACCCGCAGGCCTTTGCGGACAACGCTCCGATTGCGGCAGCACTCCCTGCGGGCGGTGCCCACCTGATCCATCAAGTGTTGCCCGACGATCTTGAAGGGCTGCTGGGCTATACGGCCGCCAAGGGAAGTAGCAAGCCCTACGTCGCCGTCTGTACTGTGGAAACTCTGCACGCTCAGGCGCAGTTGCCGGCAGCTTTCCAGCAAGCAGTGTGCATGACTTACTTTGGCCAGCTTGATGAACCGCAGCCTGCACCCTGAAGCTTCTTGAGCGAGTCGCTCGCGGCTAAGAAGAGGAACTGCGCATGTCTTGGACCAACCGATCGGTCCAGCATGCAAGCTGGACCGCGATGTTATTCGTCGACGTCGCTGAAGATTGAGCGGCCACCTTGCTGTTCGCGTTGCACAGCCGCCCGGGGGACGCTGGTGAAGAAGCTGGTTGCCCATGG
>JAFECV010000384.1 GCA_018241985.1 Pseudomonadota bacterium
CCCAGATCGTCGAAAGCCCGGCATTCGAGTACAGCTGGTACGGCACCTTGGTGGCATTGCCGCCGGTCCCCGACATCACGCCCGCGCCCGCGGTATTGTTGTTGGACGGCAGCAGCCCCACGAAGTACGGAGTGGTGTTGCTGCAGGTCACGCTGATGCTGGTGTTACCCGCGGTATTGGTAGCGGTCGGCGCGACCGTGCCGAGATTGAGGGGCGTCCCCGCGGTCACGGTGCACTGCTTGCTGACCGTCGCGCTGACGGTGAACGGGAAATAGATGCCCACATAGTTTGTGTTGCAGTCGGTCGGGGCGTTGGAACCTGTGACGTCGTTGATCGACACCGCCGTATCGTTGTTCTGGTAGACGTCCGTATAGTTGCCGGGGATCGCCGAGGTCTGGCCGCCCAGCACTTGGCCGTACAGCGTCGCCGTGCCGCTTATGCTGGCGCGTCTCCCGAGCGTGATCGGAACCGCCACCGGCGTCCGCGAACCGAAACCGAAGCTGCCCCAGATAACGGTGCGGGCAGCATCCTGGTACAGCTGGAACTGCAGCGTGTTGGTGCCGCTCAGCATCAGCCGCGGGTTCCACTGATTGCCGCCCGGCTCGCCGATATGAAAGCACACCAGTGCCGAATGGGTCTTGGTGTCGCTGTTGCTGCAGCTATAGCTCAGCGTTGCGTTGACATTGGTCAGGCTGGACAGCGGGTTGACAGTGCCGAAATTCAGTGGCGTCATGCTGGTGCTGCTGCAGCTGATGCCGGCCGCTCGCGCCGGGCCTGCACCCAGCAGCAGCGCGAACAGCATCAGCAGCGGCAGCAGCGCCTTCAGCGGTCGTCGCGGCGACGGATTCATGGCTTGGTCTCCGGGGTGCAGGCAAGCGGCCCGATCTGGGGAATTGCGCCGTTGGCCAGGGCTTGGTAGTCGAAGCGCGCGTTGCAGAGGCCCGAGGGCGTTTGCACGGCGAGCACGTTGTGCGCGGCCAGCGTGTCGAGGTACACGGCGCCGTCGTAGCCGACCAGCGCCGCGGCGGGCTTGCCGTTGACGCCGACCGTGCTGCCGAGCGGCAACGCCTTGCCGTTTGCATCGACCAGCGTCACCAGCGCGGCCATGACCGGCGTGATGCCGAATTCGACCAGCGTGCCGGCGCGGTCGCCCGGCGTGGCGATCGCGTCAACGCGATCGATGCGCAGGTCGGCCGGCAGGTTCATGGTGTCGATGCCGAGCTTGTTGTTCTGGTACGAGTTCAGCGGCGTGACCAGCAACTGGCCGTTGCTGTCGGTCTTGCCCACCGGGTTGTTTTCCAGCAGCACCGGCACGCCAGGCATGCCGTCGGTCGACACCAGCGCGAACGCGTCGTTGATCTGGCGCGCAGCGAACGGATGCCCGCCCATGAACACCAGCGCGCCGTTCGCGTCGCCGTAGGCATAGCGGGTGCCGCCGAACGCGCTCACCCCGGCGACGTAGCGCCCGTATGAACCCAGGTAGTCGAGCTCGCCCTGGCCGCCGTTCTGGTCGTCGCCCTGGCGCAGCGCCGCGTTCCAGCCCCAGCCGCCTTCGCTCGGCGTCGCGCGGCTCGTGTTCGCGGTGAAGAAGTTGCCGGTGTTGTCGTGCTGCATGCCGACGCTCGCGCTGGTGCGCGCGTCGATCGCCCAGGTCAGGTTCACGAACACGCTGCGCAGGTTGGTGTTCACCAGGTCCTGGTTCGCGGTGACCGACAGCGTGGCCGTGCGTCCCAGCGATTTGAACCAGCCGGCGCTCGCATAGCGCGACGCGGTTTGCCCCGGGTACTGCTGGACCAGGTAGCTGAGCGAGAAGCTGCCGATGTGGTCGGTGTTGTAGCCGACCGTCGCGCTGCCGGCGGTGCGCGCCGGAAGGCTTCCGTACAGCGCGGCCACGTCCTGGTAGGTGCCGTCGGTGCGGGTGCCGTTGAAAGCGACATTGAAGCGGCTGTTCGTCCAGTTGTAGCCCAGGCCGAACTGCGAGCCGCTCTGCCCCGAGCCGCCGGAATGCGCGATCGAGCCGGTCAGCACGCCGGCCTGCCCCAGCAGCCAGGCGCCGCCGACGCCGGCGTCCGCGAGGCCGGTGGTCGCCTCGCCGTGCGTCTCGAAGGTGAAGCCGTTGGTCAGGCCGTAGCGCCAGGTGCCGCTGGTCACCAGGTCGTGGCCGTAGTCGTTCGACGCGAGGCCGTAGTTCTCGCGCACGCGGCCGAGCTCGACCGACCAGCTCGACAGGCCTTGCTTGAGCAATTGCTGCGTGCCGTACAGCGAGAAGTTCAGCGTCGTGCTGCGGCCGAACGCGTCGGTCAGCACGACCTGCGCGTTGCCGGCGCCGGTGATGTTCGGCAGCGTGTTCAGCTGGAACGGGCCGGCCGGCACCTGGCCGTTGAACTGGCGCATGCCGTTCACGTACAGGTCGATCTGCGACGGCAGCGTGGCCTGCCCCAGCAGCGCCGGCACCGGGGTCGTGATCTGGTACGGCTGCAACGCGAAGTTGCTGCCGATCTGCACGCCGCCGATCCGGGTCGAGCGGGTCCAGGTCAGCGCGTCGGTCAGCGTGTCGCCGACGCGCAGCGTCAGCAGCTTGTCCGGCCAGGACTGGCTCCAGGTGGTGTCGAGCCGCACCGACTGGCGTTGCCAAGAGCCGCCGGAAAGGCCGCCGTCGGCGCGCATCTGCTGCGACAGCGCGGTGCTGCTGAGCACGCCCCAGGGGCCGAACCCGCGCAGTTCGGTGAATGCGCTGAGTGACGAGGCCGAGCCCTCGCCCCGTGTGCCGTACAGGTCGTAGTTCAGCAGCAGCCCTGGTGAGGAGGTCACCCGGTGCGGCGCGATGCCCGGCACGGTGACCGTGGTTTCGGGGAGTTTGAGCAGCGACAGCGGCGCGGTGAGCTGCACGTGCTGCTGCTGCGCGTCGTACTGCACCTGCAGGCCGGGCAGGCTTTGCAGCCGCACC
>JAFECV010000385.1 GCA_018241985.1 Pseudomonadota bacterium
GGTGGCACGGTGTGGGGTGCGGGCATCGAGGCGAGGATTGTCCGCTCCGGGCAGGCCAGGCAGTGCGCTATCACGGCACGCGCACTTCACGGCGCGGCGCTGGCCGAGGAAGCCTTGTTCAGCCCTGCGCCCCGCGCGCCACACCGCCGGCCACGCGCGGTCCCTGTCGCTGGCGACTGTACCAAATGCCGGCCGCCAGCAGCGCGGCGGTAGCCAGATAGAACACCAGCATCATGCCCGAGGGCCGCGCGTCGTACCCGACGAGAATGTGTAGGATGCGACCCAACAGCGAGTTGTCGCTCAGCAACCAAGAGCTGTCCCAGACCTGGCCACCCCAATCGGGCAGCCAGTTCGCCTGCGCCAGGTAGCGCGCAGCGTTCGACGCCAGACCAGCAGCCAGCAGCACCAGCATCCAGTTGGTGGCAGTAAAAAAGTACCGGACCGGAATTCGTAGCAAGCCGAAATACAGCGCAAGCCCAACCGCCGTGCCACCGGTGATGCCCAGCACCAAGCCGGTGTACAGGCCCTCAGCGCCGCCGGCGATCATCCCATACAGGAACAGGACGATCTCCGAACCCTCGCGCAGGACCGCCAACGCGACCACCGCCAGCAGCAACCCGAGCGAGCTGGCGCCGGTTCGCACCGCGCCACCGAGCTGATTCATGTGCTGCGTCAGCTGGCGCGCGTGGTGGGACATCCACACCACGTGCCAGCCGATCATCAGCACCGCGGCGAGAAGCACGCAGGCATTGAAGACCTCCTGCCCCATGCCGCTGGCATGGGCCGCAATCGCGCCGGCGAACACCGCCACCAGCAACGCGCCGACCGTCCCGAGAGCGATACCGCCGCCGATGTACCAGCCGCGAGCGCGTACGCCGCGAGTCGCGGCGGCGACGATGCTGACGATCAGCGCCGCCTCGAGGACTTCACGAAACACCAACAGCGCGATGCCCCACACGGCCTACTCCACGATCAATCGGCCTTGCGCCGTATCCTGGTGAAAATCGCCGAAGAACTTGTACGTTCCCGCCTTCAACGGTCCGACGAACACCGTGATGGTGGCACCCGGCATGACGATCTTCTCGCGGTTGAAGTCGTTGCTCTCGAACTCCTCCGGCGTGGCGTCATTATTAGCGACCACGATCTTGAACTTGACCCCGGCCGGGACTCTCAGTTCCACCGGCTCGAAGGTGTGGTTGCGGATGGCGAGATGGAACTCGGGCACATCGGCCGCCCAGGCGCAAACGGTCAGCAGCGCGGCGAGGGCGACGGCAAGGATCTTCATGGCGCGCTGCGGCAAAAGATGGTTGAGTGCTGATCGTTCTCAAAACCCGCGTTAGCCAGCGTCATCGGCGCGCTGGCGGTGCGTAGCGCAAGTTGTCCAACAACGGGGTCTTGGGTCGCTCGATATGCAGGAAAGCGCTGCCCGCCAGCTGGTGACAGCTCGAGCATGCGGCGGACAACTGATCGTACGCCTTGACGAACGCTGTCCTGTCGTGCTTAGCCAACGCCTCCTGCATGGTCTTGATCGCCGGTGTCATTACCGACGGCATGACTTCGGAGAGCTTCTGCGGCTGCAATTCCGCGGCGTCGCCGTTGGTCTGCTCTATGCCACGTAGCGCCTCGCCCAGCTCTCCGACCATGAAGTACGCCAGGTTCCAGTTGCCGGCCTTGCCTGCCCACCACAAACGGTCGTGACGGATCTGCAGCTCGAGCATCTGCTGTCCCAGCTCCGGCGGGGGCAAGCGCTTCTCGAGTTCGGCCATGCGCGCCTGCAGGGCTACGATCGCAGCTGATTCGGCCGGTTGGGCATCCGGTTGCACCGCGCAGGCCGCCTGCGACAAGCAGATCAGAACGACACCCAGAGCAGATGCGCTACGGACGCGAGAAATGCACATTTGGACTTCAACTGAGAACGATTCGTATCCGTGGATTATCCCCCATGTCGGCGCCAACGCAAGCGCCGCGCCTGAAGCCGTTGCCGGCGTCAGCCGCTTGTCCTGCGGCGGCGGCATGTCGATCAGCCCGCCGCTGACCACCGGCCATGATTGCCTGACGCGGTCAACATGGGTTGGTCGCGCCTAAGCCGCGTCAGCGGAGTACGTTATTGATTGTTGTAGAACAACAATTTGATTGCCACGAAATTCCAGGCAGCATCCTGACACGAGCGCCGGGCTACCGCGTTGCGGGCGCAACGCAACGGCTGCCAGCCGCCGCCGAAGACCGCTTCTAGCAACTGACGACCATTCCGTATGCTGAAGAACGCGAGCAGGCGGTCGGCGCGCGAGACGGGGGAGTAGTCGCTGCACATGGAGGGGTGATGCTGTGCGCGGCCAGTGAGCGCTGTGACCCTGTCGTGCTTTTCGGTGCAACGAGTCCAAATAAGCATCAACGAACTGCTGAGCGAGTCGCCCGCTGAACGCGACCTGCGCCTGCGTCTCTACACTGGAGGTCAATGGCCCCGGTTGGGGTTGCAGCGGACTGCGTTGGATCCATTTCATGAGATCGTTTGCGTCGGCTTGGCTAACCTCGGGACAGCCCAGGTCGCCGTCCAATTTCCCATGACGCAGTTCCACTGCGCACTGTCGCTGCGATCTGTTGTCCCAACCGCTGCTCGATCACTGGCTTCCATGGCACCAGGCTGAATCCCATGCCGTCGTCCAACATCGCGTAGCGCCCGCTGGCGAGCATGACGTTGCGGCGGTAGATGCCAGCCACACGCTGGCCGTCAGCCACGGGCCGATGCTCCAAGCCGGTTTCGGCGGCAATGTTCTTGGCGGCCTGTGTCAGTTCCCGGTTGCGCAGCGTTCCCAGCAGATTGCGCGCAAGGATCACACGCTGACCGCGCCGCTCGGCCAATCCCCGTTCGGCCAGGAAGTCGGCACGTTGTTGCATGGCCTGCTTGGCCTCTGCGCCAAAGCCCAGGTCGCCTAGCCCCTTA
>JAFECV010000386.1 GCA_018241985.1 Pseudomonadota bacterium
GCGACCTGCGCCGCGCCTGCAAGCAGGAGCTGCAGGCGCTGAAGGCCCGGCACGGCGACGTGTCGGCGCTGAAGGCGGCGCGGCGCTGGCTGCACCGCGACGCGGACAAGGTGCCGCCGGCCCAGGCGCCCGAGCTGGCGCGCGCGCGCGCGGCGTACCCGGTGCTCGACAAGATGGTGACGATGCGCGAGGAGCTGCGCCAGCTCTGGCTCAACACCAGCCGCTCGCGCGAGCAGCTCGCCGCCGATCTGGCCGCCTGGTGCCATCGCGCCGAGGAAAGCGGCATCGCGGCATTGCGGGAGTTTTCGATCCGGCTGCGCGCGGTGCACGCCTGAGCCAAATCAGATCGTCGGCACTTCCGGCTCCCAATGAAAAAGCCCGCGGTCGCGGGCTTTTTCGTCGATGCCGGCCACGGATGCCGGCCGCTCGGGAAGCGGGCTACTTCAGCTTGACTTCCTTGTATTCCACATGCTTGCGCGCCTTCGGGTCGAACTTCATGATCGACATCTTCTCGGGCGTGGTCTTCTTGTTCTTGCTGGTGGTGTAGAAGTGGCCGGTGCCGGCGGTCGACTCCAGCTTGATCTTCTCGCGTGCGCCTTTGGTTGCCATGATGAATCTCCTCTAGGGTTTCAGGCCTGGCCGCGCGCGCGCATGTCGGCGAGCACCGCGTCGATGCCATTCTTGTCGATCAGCCGCAGGCCGGCGTTCGAGATGCGCAGCCGCACCCAGCGGTTCTCGCTCTCGACCCAGAAGCGGCGGTACTGCAGGTTCGGCAGGAACCGGCGCTTGGTCTTGTTGTTGGCGTGGGACACGTTGTTCCCGACCATCGGGCCCTTGCCCGTGACTTCACAGATGCGTGCCATGTGGACACTCCGCTATTGCTTCGACGGCCGTCACTTCGTGAGGGCCTCACCTCGCCAGGGGGTCGGGTGGCGGTAACCCGGCGGGCCACCGATGCCGGCGCCCTCTCGTCGCCCCGACGCAGAGGCCAAGGCGAGAATTCAATGCAGCCGCAGATTATAGCTTGGCGCGCGCCTGCAGCGGCCCGGGTGGCTCAGCCTTCGCCGTCTTGCTCGAGGAAGCGCTGCGCGTCGAGCGCGGCCATGCAGCCGGTGCCGGCGCTGGTGATCGCCTGGCGGTACACGTGGTCCTGCACGTCGCCGGCGGCGAACACGCCGGGCACGCTGGTCATCGTCGCGAATCCCTGCAGGCCGGTGCGGGTCAGGATGTAGCCGTTCTTCATCTCGAGCTGCCCGTCGAAGATCTCGGTGTTGGGCCGATGGCCGATCGCGATGAAGCAGCCCTGCAGCATCAGGTCCTCGGTGCTGCCGTCCGGCGCGCGCAGGCGCACGCCGGTCACGCCCGAGTCGTCGCCCAGCACCTCGTCGAGCGTGCGGTGCAATTTGAGCTCGATCTTGCCGGCGCTGACCTTTTCCATCAGCTTGTCGACCAGGATCGGCTCGGCCCGGAACTTGTCGCGCCGGTGCACCAGATAGACCTTGCGCGCGATGTTCGACAGGTACAGCGCTTCCTCGACCGCGGTGTTGCCGCCGCCGATCACGCAGCACACCTGGTCGCGGTAGAAGAAGCCGTCGCAGGTGGCGCAGGCCGACACGCCGCGGCCCATGAACGCGGACTCCGACGGCAGCCCGAGGTACTGCGCCGATGCGCCGGTGGCGACGATCAGCGCGTCGCAGCTGTAGCGGGCGCTGTCGCCGGTGAGCCGGAACGGGCGGCGGCTCAGGTCGACCGCGTTGATGTGGTCGAGCACGATCTCGGTGGCGAAGCGCTGCGCATGCTCGAGCAGGCGCTGCATCAGCTCCGGCCCCTGCACGCCGTTCACGTCGGCCGGCCAGTTGTCGACATCGGTCGTGGTCATCAACTGGCCGCCCTGCGCCATGCCCGTCACCAGCACGGGCTTGAGGTTCGCGCGCGCCGCGTAGATGGCTGCGGTATAGCCGGCTGGGCCGGAGCCCAGGATCAGGACCTTCGAATGCTTGGGGTCGGACATGGTTAACAAATTGAAATAGAAAGCCGCGTGGGCCGGCGCAGCGTGCAGTGTAAAGTGCCGAGTTGGCTGCAAAGTATCGAGCACCGAGCTCGATGCGGCGTTGCCGAGAATCAATAACCACAAAATAACCACAAGCCCCGGCAGGGGTGGTCGCAGGAGAAGCCCGAATGTCGATGTTGTCCAACCTGGATCTGCTGCGCCGCGTGCCGCTGTTCTCGATGCTGAACGCGGCGCAGGCGGAACCGATCGCCGAGGCCATCGTCAAGCGCAGGTTCAAGCGCGGCGAGATCATCGTCGAGCAGGGCAAGAAGGCGAACGCGCTGTTCATCATCCTGACCGGGCGCGCGCGCGTGATGACTTCCGACCGGCGCGGCCGCGAGGTGATCCTCGCGAGCATGCAGCCCGGCGACCACATCGGCGAAATGAGCCTGATCGACGACGAGCCGCATTCGGCGACGGTGCGCGCCGAGGTGCAGACCGACGTGCTGATGCTGGGACGCGCCGAATTCGCGCGTTGCCTGCCGGACAGTTCGTCGATGGCCTATGCGTTGGTACGCGGCCTGGTGCAGCGGCTGCGCCACGCGGACCGCAAGATCGAATCGCTCGCGCTGATGGACGTGTACGGCCGGGTTGCGCGGGCGCTGCTCGAATCGGCGCGCAGCGAACCCGACGGAACGTTGCTGATTCGCGACAAGGTGTCGCGCCAGGACATCGCGAAAATGGTCGGCGCTTCGCGCGAAATGGTCAGCCGCGTGATGAAGGACCTTGAAGAGCGCGGCCTGACCGAGTTGCAGCCGAACGGCACGATGGTGATCCGCGAGCGGCTCGACCCGCCGGAGTGACCGCGTGCGGCGCTTTCTCGGGTAAGCTCAGGAAGCGCCTTCGTCCCGTCCATGACCACTTCGCTCCGTACCCTGGCTTCTTC
>JAFECV010000387.1 GCA_018241985.1 Pseudomonadota bacterium
GCACGCGAAGTCGGTCGGCGTGATTGCGGAAGACCCCGCACGAGGCCTGATCGAGATCGCGCGCCCGGTCGGCGTGGTGTGCGCGATCACGCCATCGACGAACCCGGCCGCGACGCCGGCGAACAAGATCATCAATGCATTGAAAGGGCGCAACGCGGTGATCGTCGCGCCCTCGCCCAAGGGCTGGTCGACCTGCGTCAGGCTGGTCGAGTTCATCCATGTCGAGCTGGACCGCATAGCCGCGCCGCGGGACCTGGTACAGGTGCTGGAAGCGCCGATCACCAAGCAGGCGACCGCCGAGCTGATGCAGCGCTGCGACCTGGTCGTCGCGACCGGTTCGCAGGCGAACGTGCGCGCCGCGTACGCCAGCGGCACGCCGGCGTTCGGGGTCGGCGCCGGCAACGTGGCGAGCATCGTCGACGAGACCGCCGACATCGCCGCGGCGGCGGATGCGATCGTGCGCTCCAAGACCTTCGACAACGCGACCAGCTGCTCGTCGGAGAACAGCCTGGTCGTGGTCGACGCGGTGCGCGCGCCGCTGCTGGCCGCGCTCGAGGCGCACGGCGCGGTGCTGCTCGGCGCCGGGCAGAGGGCGCTGCTCGCGCGGCTGATGTGGCCGGACGGCAAGTTGTCGCCCGCGGCGATCGGGCAGTCGGCGCGCGCGATTGCTGAACGTGCGACCCAGCTCGCCGCCCAGGCCGACCCCGGCGCGGCCGCGGACTGGGCACGCATCGCCGAGCGCAACCCGTCGATCCTGATGGTGGAAGAGAACGGCGTCGGTCCCGACCATCCGTTCTCGGGCGAGAAGCTGAGCCCGGTGCTGACGCTGTACCGCGTGGCCGACTTCGAGCAGGCGGCGGCGCTGGTCGAGCGCATCTACGGCCACCAGGGCGCCGGCCATTCGGTCGGACTGCACAGCGGCGTCGACGCACGCGCGCTCGCGCTCGGGCTGCGGCTGCCGGTGTCGCGCGTGATCTTGAACCAGGCGCACTGCATCGCCACCGGCGGCAGCTTCGACAACGGCCTGCCGTTCTCGCTGTCGATGGGCTGCGGCACCTGGGGCCGAAACAACTTCTCGGACAACATGAATTACAGGCACTACCTGAACATCACGCGCGTCTCGCGCCGCATCCCGGAGCAGGTTCCGAGCGAACAGGACATCTTCGGCGCGTACTTCCAGGCGGTGGGAAAGCCATGAGCTCCCGCCGCCCGATCGCCGCGAAGAGGACTCGCACCGCGGTGCGAAGCATGGCGGCCGCCCAATGAGCGCGCTCGCCATGACCGTGCGCGCGCTGATCGAACGCAGCGCGGCAGCGCCGCCCGACGCAGCGTACGCGCTCGCGGCCGACGGTGACGGCGCGCTGTACCACCGCGATCTCGCCGCATCGTGCCAACGCGTGGCCGCGCTGCTGCGCGCGCAGAATCTCAAGCCCGGCAACACGGTCTCGGTCGTGATGCCGAACGGCCTGAACACCCTGCGCCTCCTGCTGGGGGCGCTGTGGGCCGGCCAGGTCGTGAACCCGGTCAACCTGCTGTCGCAACCGGAGCAGATGCGCTACGTGCTCGATCATTCGGACTGCAGGCTGGTCGTCGTCGCCCCCGAATGGGAACAGCGGGTGCGCGCGCTGATCGCCACGGTCGACCGGCCAATCGCGCTGCTGGTCGCCGACCCCGCCGGAACCGTGCTGCCGGGCGAGGCCGCGGCGGACGAACCCGAAACCGATGCGCAGGGCGGCCAGGAAGACTCACCGGCCGACGCGGTCGCGCTGCTGATGTACACCTCAGGCACCACCGGCGTTCCGAAGGGCGTGATGCTGACCCAGGCCAATCTGGTCGCGAATGCGCGCGCGATCTCGGCCGCGCACGCACTGACCGCGGGCGACCGCGTGCTCGCGGTGCTTCCGCTCTACCACATCAACGCGTTCGTGGTGACGATGCTCGCGCCGCTGGTCGAAGGCGGCAGCCTGGTGGTCGCGCCGAAGTTCTCCGCCGGGCGCTTCTGGTTGCAGGCCACCCAGCGCCGCTGTACCTGGCTGAACGTGGTGCCGACCATCATCTCGTACCTGCTCGACGGCGAGGCGCCGGCGCGCGCGGACCTTGCCGCGCTGCGTTTTTGCCGCTCCGCATCGGCGGCGCTCGCGCCGGACCAGTTGCGCGCGTTCGAGCAGCGCTTCGGCATCGGCGTGATCGAGACCATGGGGCTGACCGAGACCGCCGCGCCGTCGTTCTCGAATCCGCTGGAAAGCGGGCAGCGCCGGCTCGGTGCGGTCGGCCTTGCCAGCGGCTGCGAGGCGCGCGTCGTCGATGCCGAGTTCCAGTCGCTGCCGGCCGGCAAAAGCGGCGAGATCGTGATCCGCGGCCCGAACGTGATGCGCGGCTACTACAAGAACGAGGCGACGACGCGGGCCGCGTTCACGCCGGACGGCTGGCTGCGCACCGGCGACCTCGGGCACCAGGATGCGGACGGCTACTTCTTCGTCACCGGCCGCATCAAGGAGCTGATCATCAAGGGCGGCGAGAACATCGCGCCGCGCGAGATCGACGAGGCGCTGCTGCGCCATCCGGCGGTGCTCGAGGCGGCCGCGGTCGGCATCCCGGATCGCCACTACGGCCAGGAGATTCTTGCCTGCGTGGTGCTGCGGGGCGGCGCTGCGTGCAGCGAGGACGAGCTGACCGACTTCTGCGCCCTACAGCTCGGCCGCTACAAGACGCCGAAGGCGTTCCGCTTCGTCACGGAACTGCCGCGCGGCCCGTCGGGCAAGGTGCAACGCTTGAAGCTGCTCGACGCGGGCTGACGTCCCGCGCCGCTTGGAAGCGGCTCTCCGCGGCCCGACCCGGCCGCGTGTCAGCGCACGGCCGGCCCTGGCGAAGTCCGATAGTCACGCGCCGCGCCGCGCCCTATCCACAGCGCCGACAGCGCCGAAACGAC
>JAFECV010000388.1 GCA_018241985.1 Pseudomonadota bacterium
CGGTGGGCGTGCGCCTGCGCCAGAGGCCGTTCCGGCCGGAGCGGGTCAAGGCGGCCCTGGGCACGGCATAGTCGCGGGGCAGTGACTCTGACAGCAAGCTCTTCGTCACTGCGCTGGCTGACCACGCCGGGAGGGGCAAGGTCACGAAGACAGCGGCGAGCTGAAGAAGCCCACCCCGCGCGGGCTTTTTCATGCCGGCTTGCGCACCATCAGCGCGTTGCTCAGAGCGCCTGATAAAGCGAGTAAAGCAGGATCATCGTGCCGCCCCCGCCGAGACCCGCCATCAGAAAGCCGGCGACCATGCCGCGCCGGAAGCCGCGCCCGTCTTTGGCATAGACGTCGCCGAATCGGCGCATCACATACGAAAAGGCAGCCATCGCGGGAAGTTGCAAGACTGCGAACGTCCAGAAGATCGCGCGCCCCGACACGTAGCCGACCGGATACTCGTTGATCATCGCGCGGAACACGCGGGCGAAATCGCCCATCCAGGAATGCGACGCGACATTGCCAAGCAGCCCGAACGCGACGAACAGGGCGAAAAACGTCAAACCGTACGCGCCGAGGGAGCCGAGCATCAACACGTATCTGGCCTTGTAGCCTTCCGACTGGTCTCTGCCGCCGGTGATCCGCGCAACGGCAGGCAGCAGCGGCGCGGTCCAGAGGGCGGTCACGGCAGCGACCACGCCCAGAACCAGCGCCAGCAGCAGGAACGGCAGGATCAGGACGAGACCAACCAGGACCGCCAGCACGAGAAGATTGCCCAGCCCACCGCCGCCGCCGGTCGCGACGAGCCGGCTGTAGTCGGGCTTGCCCGCACCCGCTTGCGGCCCCAGGCTCCCCATGCTGTCGCGAAGCTGCTGTTCGTTGTGCAGCTTCTGCGCCTGGCCCTGTTGCCAACCCGCCCAGTCGGCATGACTGCCGCTTCCGTCGTAGATGCTTTCCTGCTGGCCGCGCCGATGGCCTTCGTCATATTCGGATCCGGACATCGCAATTTCCCTCCGACTCTGGGGTATCAAACCGGAGCGCGCAAACCGCTTGGGCTATGCGGCGGAAACAGCGCTCGGTACCGGCCGGCTGCCGTCAACCTGATTGCGCAGCGCGTGGACGCCCGTCCTGAATTTGTTGCGCAGACGAGATCGCCAGAACAGGAAGCCGGGATAGGCAGCAATCAGCAGCCACGCGGCGATCAAATGAGCGGTGAAAAGGACCAGAAAGCCGATGGCCATGACGATGAACGCCAGGATGCCGGATGCCACCGTGAGAGTCGACGAGCAAGCCTCTTCGACCCCCGAGGTGATGATTTCCAAGGCGTCGGTGTCGTGGTTGATGACGGCGACGTAGGGGCCGCCGTCTTTGCCTTTGGGAGCGGCCCAGAACAGCGATACCCAACTGCCGGTTCGCACGTTGACATCCTCGTCTTTCAGCTTCACCACGTGCTCCTTGCCGTCCTTGCCGCGGATGAACAATTCGGCGTGGTTGGTGGTCGTCGACTTGATCGAAACCGAGCCTGAGCCGCCATACACGTTGCCGTTGGTGCCGTACACGGCGCCGCCGCCACCTCCGCCCGACACTTCGGTGACGGCCCACTTGCGCGCGTCCAGCACCTCGCCGGTGATCGAGTGGATCTCGAACTTGAGCGGTCCCGCTTCGATTGTTGATAACTTTGTCATCGTGCTTCTCCGGTTGTGCCAATGGCTTACGTCGTGATATCGGCAGCGCTTCAATAGCGATAGCAACGGGCAAGTGCCGCGCGCGTCGCCGCGGTCGAATCCTTGAGCGAGACCCGCCCCTGCCCCTCGCCGTTGAGGCGCAGGTACGCCTCGGTGGCGGCGCGCGCGAGTTCGGCCGCCTGGCGAGTGTTGCCGCGGTGCGCCAGCCATTCGGGCAGATCCGAGCGCGACAGGTTCGTCATCCACAAGGTTCCGTCGCGGTTCGTGGGGCTCATCGCCACGTTCACCGTCCAGCCGCGGAACACCCAAGTCATCGTCGTCGGCTGTGCCGGCCGCGGCAGCTTCAGCAGCATCGCCAGCACCGGCTGGCCCTGGTCGCAGAACAGGCTGACCGACTTGATCACCGAATCGATCGGCACCACCAGCGCCAGCGTGCGGCCGGCGGCTGCGCGGGTTTCCCATGCCGGTGCGTGCAATTGCGGCAGGTCGGCCTTCGGAATGGCGTACTCCTTGCCGGTCCACTGCCAGACCGGGCTGTCGCCGTCGAATTGCAGGTCGTGCATGCCGCCGTGCATCGCGGGCAGCACGGCGAGCGTGGTGAAGTTCGGCAACCCGATCTGCTTGTGGGCGTACCCCTGCGGGGTCGCCATCACGATGATGCCGCTGCAGCCCGCCGAGCCGCAGGCGCCCGCCGCATAGCTGTATTGGACGATGAGGTCTGCCCGGCCGTCGTCGTTGAGATCGGCCAGCGCCATCGCGTACAGGGGCTCGCCGGCATGTCCAGGCAGCGGTTGCGTCAGGTCGTCGCCAGCCGCTCGCCGGATCGCGGCATCCTGCGCCGGCGTGGGCGGCGTCGGCTTGGTAGCGCCGCTGTCGAAATTGATCGAACGTGGCTTCGCCGTCGTCCGTGGTGCCACGACGGCCGCCGGCGCAACAGCTGCTGACAGGGCGTGCAGGCGCACGCTGCGCGGCTCCACGAGGTTCCGCGGTGACTGCTGTGGGAAGCCCATGTCGGCGCGCACCGCCCATTCGCGCAGGGTGTGCGGCAGCGCGTCCCAACCCGGCGCAGCTGCGGCCGGGTCCGCGACCGTGTAGATGTCGATGCGCCCGCCGCTGTGGATCGCGGCGATGACGGTGCCGGATGCGAGGTCCACGTCCAGCATCGCATCCTGCTCGGTGCCCATGTGCGCCGCGTTGCCGGACAGGACGAGATGGCAGGCGTCCAACTGGACCGGCCCCGTGACGTCG
>JAFECV010000389.1 GCA_018241985.1 Pseudomonadota bacterium
GCGCTGCATTGGGCGCTGCACTGGGCGCTGCACTGGGCGCTGCACTGGGCGCTGCGTCAGATGTTGTCGGCGCCGCCGCGCTGGGCGCCGGCTCGGTCTGCGCCGGTGTTTCGATATCTTTTGGGGCTGGAGCGAAGGTGCAGCCTTCGCAGATTGCTATCGATAGAATAGCAATCGCCATTCGTCTCGCGATCTGTCGCGCGGTCGGTCTCGTGGTTCTTCTTGCAGTCACCGTGGCCACTTCAGTTGTTTGAGTTCGCGTTGCAGCGTGGCCAGTCGGCCTTGCTTTTTTGCAGCATAGCGCAACGCCTCCAGGCGCAGCAGCCAGTCGGCGAGCGGCGCGGCTGCGTCGCCGAAGCGCTGGCTCGCCACTGCGGCCATCGTGCGCGGCGGCGCGCTCGCGGCGAGCGGCAGCCCGAGCGCGCGCAGCCGGCCGCGCACCCGCTCCAGGGTGCGCAGCCAGGGGTCGTGCTGGCGCTGGTCCCACCAGCTCCACGCGGCAGCGAGCAGACTCGCGGCGACGACCAGCGCGATCAGCAGGGTGCCCAGGTCTTCGCGAGACGGCGCATTGAAGCCGAGGTTGCGCAGCAGATCGAACTGCCGGCTCTGGGTGTAGTTCAGCACCCACTGGTTCCAGCGGTTGTTCACCGCGTCCCACAGCGCGCGCAGGTTCTGCGCGAGCGTCGGGCTGACGCTGTCGATCACCGACGCGAACACGCCGGCCGGCGGCGCGAGCCGCGCGAGCGAACCGATCCGGCTCGGCGCGACCGCCGCGGTCGGGTCGACCCGCACCCAGCCGCGCCCTGGGCTCCAGACCTCGGCCCAGGCGTGGGCGTCGCTGTTGCGCACGACCCAGTCGCCGTCGACCGGGTTCAGCGAGCCGCCCTGGTAGCCGGTGACGATCCGCGCCGGCACGCCGAGCGCGCGCATCAGCACGACGAACGCGGAGGCGATGTGCTCGCAGAAGCCCTGCTTGCGGTCGAACCAGAATTCGTCGGCGGTATCGCGGCCGTAGGTTCCGGGATCGAGCGTGTAGCGGTAGCCGCCGCCCTGCAGCCGCGCCAGCACCAGGTTCACCAGCGTCAGCGCGTCGGCCTGCGCGTAGCGCGGGTCGCCGCGGATCTGCGCGGCCAGCGCCAGCGTGCGCGGGTTGTAGCCGGCCGGAAGCTCGAGGTCGTCACCGAGGTCGGCGCCAGGCGTCACGCCGTAGCGGAACTCGGGGTGGCTGGTCGCGCGGTAGCGCACGATGTCGGTGATGGGCCGGTCCGCGCGCCACAGCAGCGCCGGAGAGCGCGTGAGCTCGTAGCCCGGCAGCTGCGGCGCGCGGTCGGCTGCGTCCAGCGTGAACACCCAGGGCCGGTTGCTCGGCTGCAGCGTGACCTGGTAGTGCACCGCAGCGCCGGCGACGCGGAGGTCGCCTTCGGCCGGGCCGACGTCGAAACGCCGCGGCGCGGCGCGCCATTCGCGCCCGTCGAAGCGCGTCAGCACCGGGCCGCGGAAGTACAGCTCGAACGGCGGCGGCACCGGCCCGTCGAAGCGGATGTGCATCGCGACGCTGTCGTCGAGCGCGAGGCTCGCGATCGCGCCGACCGCCATCGTCGACGACAGGCCGCTGCGCCCGCTCATCGCGTCGTCGGGAATGCCCCACAGCGGCGCCAGCCGCGGGAACAGCATGAACAGCGCCGCCATCACCGGCGCGCCGAGCAACGCCATCCAGCCGGCGGTGCGCGCCGCGTGCGCGAGCGGCGGGCGGCCCACCGGCATGTGCGCGTTCACGAGCGCGGTCAGCAGGCCGAGCAGGCCGACCAGCATCGCCGCCGCGACCAGCAGCGACTGCGAGAAGAAGAAGTTCGTCAGCAGCGTGAAGAAGCCGAGGAAGAAGATCGCGAACGCGTCGCGGCGCGCGCGCAGCTCCAGGGTTTTGAGCGCGAGCAGCACGACGATCAGCGTGACGCCGGCGTCGCGTCCGAGCAGCGTGCGGTGCGTCGCCCAGGTCGCGCTCACCGTGACCGCGAGCAGCAGCAGCACCCAGCGGCCGGCCGGCAGCGGGCGGCTGCCGAGCGCGAGCCAGCCGCGCCACGCCAGCACCGCGACGCTGAGCGCGCTGCACCACAGTGGCAGCCGGCCGAGCTGCGGCAGCAGGATCCAGCCGATCACCGCGAGCAGGAACAGCGTGTCGCGCGTGTCGCGCGGCAGCGCGCGCAAGGCATGCAGGGGCGCGGCAAGGCCGATGGCGCTTGCGCCGGACCGCAGCTGCGTCGCGGGCGGATCGCGCGGGCTCAACATAGCGCGAGCGCTTCCAGGCAGCGCCGCCGCTGCGTGTCGCCGCTGGCCGACGCGATCGTCAGCCCCGGCAGCCGCAGGCCATAGCGCAGGCCCAGGCCGTCGGCGGCAAGCACCCAGGCGCACAGCCGCGAGAGCCGCTGTTCGGTGGGCAGCGCGCCGGCCTGCGCGAAGTCCAGCCACAGCTCCTGCGAGAGCGTGTGCTCGGTGTCGCGGCTCACCAGCTCGCCGGTGCCGCCGGCCAGCGTCTTCGCGGCCTTCTTCCACAACACGAGCCGCGCCGGGTCGCCGCGCCGGTACGCGCGCGCGCCGTCGAACTCGGTGCCGGCGACCAGCGGATCGGCGCGGCCGCCGCCGCGCGGTTCGCCCCGCGGCAGCGCCGGCGCGTGCGGCTCGGGCGCGGGGTAGACCAGCACCCGCGCGGCGGGTCGCCAGATCGACCAGACGCGGAACGTGCCGAGCGGGTAGCGGGTCTCGGCGACCAGCGTCGGCACGCGCTGCAGCCCGCGCCCGGCCGGCCGGAACGTGATGTGCAGCGTCGCGCTGCCCTGCGCCGGCACGTCGGTCCAGGCCCAGCGGCGCTCGCCGGCGGTGGAAAGACCGATGCCGTAGCGCACCGTGCGGCGCCGGC
>JAFECV010000038.1 GCA_018241985.1 Pseudomonadota bacterium
GCGCGACGTCGACCGCCTCGACCAATGCGTCGCAGCGCGTGCCGCGCGTCGCGTCGGCACGAGGGTCGGGGTCGTAGACGATGAGCGGCGCGCGGATGACCGGTTCGTGGAACAGGTCCTTCTCGCCCATCCAGTGGTCGCCCAGGTAGTCGCCATGATCGGAGGTGAACACGATCATCGTGTTCTCCATCAGCCCGCGGTCCTCCAGGAACGCGAACAGGCGACCGAGCTGGTCATCGATCTGCTTGATCAGCCCCATGTAGCCCGGCATGACCGCCTCGCGCACGCCTTCGCGCGAGAAGGTCCTGGAGACGCGGTGATTCATCATCGCGCGGTAGAGCGGATGCGGATCCTGCCGCTCGCGTTCGCTGCGCACGACCGGCAGCGCATCGTCCTGTCCGTACATGCTGGCATAGGGTTCCGGAACGATGTACGGCCAGTGCGGCTTGATGTACGACAGGTGCAGGCACCACGGCTGGTCGCCCGCGCCGGCGATGAAATCCATCGCGCGCCGGGTGATATAGGGCGTTTCGGAGTGCTCGTCGGGAACGCGCGCCGGGCGGTTCGAATATTTCAGGAACCAGCCCGACCGCAAATGGCCCGCGTCGTCCACCGTCGAGTTGGCCCAGCTTTCCCATGGGTTATCACCGTCGAAGCCCTGCTCGCGCAAGTAGGTGTTGTAGGCCGGGTCCGGATCGTGGCCCGAGTACGGATGAATGCCGTCGTCGCGCTCGTACGGATCGAACCCGCACTCCGCGATGCGCACGCCGATCATCGAGTTCGGGTCGATGCCCAGGCGCGACATGCCGGCCAGGTCGGCCCGCATGTGCGTCTTGCCCACCAGAACGGACCGCACGCCGAGCGGGCGCAGGTGGTCCCCGATCGTCATCTCGCCGGCCTTGAGCGGGACGAAGTTCCAGCTCGCGCCATGCGCATGCACGTAGCGGCCGGTGTAATAGCTCATGCGGGACGGCCCGCACACGGGTGATTGAACGTATGCCCGGTCGAAGATCATTCCCTTGCGCGCAAGGGCGTCGAGGTTCGGCGTCTTCAAGGCGGGATGCCCAAAGCACGACAGGTGATCGGCGCGAAGCTGGTCACACATGATGAACAGGACGTTTTTGACGCTGCGTGTCACGGTCGACTCCATGGTCATGCTTTAGGTGTGAAGGAATTCTAGGAAGGTAGCTTGCATTGGAGTAGTGTTCAAATTTGATATCTATCACCATTGGTTATCACTACCAGGACAACGCATGCGCCTGCAGCAATTACAGCTACTCATGACCTTGGCCGAGACCGGCAGCCTGCGCGCAGCCGCCGAGGTGTTGAATCTGACGCAGCCGGCCTTGAGCAAGTCGCTGCGGCAGCTCGAGGAAGAATTCGGCGCCACGCTGGTTGTGCGCAGCGCCAGAGGCGCACACCTGGCGCCGGCCGGCGAACTTCTGGCGGCACGCGCCGCGATCGTCGTGCGCGAACTCGACCGCGCCCGCGAAGAAGTCGCCTGGCATCTGCGGCACACGTCTGCGCAGGTGACCATGGGTGTTTCGCCGGCGACCGCAATCGTGCTGGCGCCCGATGCCATTGCCCGGTTCAGCGCGCGCTGGCCGCAGGTGAAGGTGCGCGTGCGCGACGCGCTCTACCCCGACGCCCTGCGGCAGCTGCGCGCCGGCGAACTGGACTTCACCATCGGACCGCTACCAGTGGAAGGCGTGGGATCCGATCTGGTGGTGCAGCCGCTGTTCGACGGCCAGGATGTGATTGCCTGTCGGCGCGGGCATCCGCTTGCCAGGGCGCGCCGCCTCGCCGACCTCGTCGATGCGCGCTGGATCGTCACCGGTCCCACCGGCGGTCCCGGCGATCCGATGAAGCTCGGCTTCGGCGCGCTCGGACTGCGCGAACCGGAGGTTTACCTCGCGTGCGAATCGTTTTCCACGCTGCTCGGCCTGATGCCCTCCTTCGACGTGCTGGGCATCATGCCGCAGCGGTTCTTTGAGCGATATGGCCCACGGATGGGCTTGGTCCAACTGCCGATCGACGATCCGCTGCCGATCGTCACGATTCATGTGGTCTGGCGGGCCGGGACGAGGCTGACGGTCCCGGGCCAGAGGTTGCTCGATGCGGTCATACAGGTGGGACGGAACCCGTAGCAGCGTCCACAGGCGACCCGCAGCGCGCGCTACCCACGCCGCGGCCACCGGGGGCATTTCACTCGTTGCCGGTTCGGTCCCGTCCGCGCCGCCCGAGCCCGCGCAGCCGCTCGCGCCACCAGCGCAGCAGGCCGTACGAGAGCTGGACCTTCTCCTGCCCGACCGGCAGGTCGGCGGTCGCGACGATCCACGCGGACTTCGGGTACGCGATCTGCTGCGCCGGGTACACGCTGCGGTGGCCGATCATCAGGTACGCGGCGACGCAGGCGCCGGCCACGTACAGCACCGAGCCGGCGCCGAACAGCTCGGCGCCCATCAGCACCGCGGCGATCGGCGCGTTCGACGCCGACGCGACCACCGCGACCAGGCCGACCGCCGCGCCCTGCGCCGGCGCCATGCCCAGGAGCGGCGCGAACGCGCCGCCGGTGACCGCGCCGATCACGAACTGCGGCGTGACGATGCCGCCGTAGAAACCCGAGCCGAGCGTGACCGCGACCAGCAGCGCCTTCCACAAAAAGCCCAGGTAGGGCATGGCCTCGCCGTGCAGCGCGCGCTCCATCAGCGGCAGACTCAGGCCCAGGTAATCGGTCGGGATCAGCGTGACGAGCAGCGCGACCGCGATGCCGCCGGCCAGCGGCGTCAACGGCGGCCAGAGCGCAAAGCGCCGCTGCACCCATTCGAACCCCTGGCGCGCGAGGTTCAGCAGCTCGACGAACCAGGACGCGGCGACGCCGCACAGCACGCCGATCGCGACGGTCTTCAGGAACAGCAGCTCGGTGAACGCGGTGTCGAACGCAATCGCGTACTGCGGATACGGCACGCCCCAGAACCGGCTGACCTCGAACGCGGTGACGCCGGCGACGATGCCGGGGAACAGGAAGTCGTGCCGGATGCGGCCGATCGCGAGCATTTCGACGCCGTAGATCGCGCCGGCGATCGGCGTGCCGAACACGCTGGCGAAGCCGGCGCTGACGCCGCAGGCGACCAGCCGCTTGCGCAGCTCGGGGTTGAGCCGCAGCAGCCGGCCGACGCCGGCGGCCAGGCTGGCGCCGATGTGCGAGCAAGGCCCTTCCTTGCCGGCCGAGCCGCCGCAGGCGAGCGTGATCAGCGCCGCGACCGGCTTGATCCACAGCGTCGCAAGCGGCATCCGGCCCTGCTGCTCGTTCACCGCGACGATCGGCTCGTCGTGCAGGCCGCTTCGGTCGAGCCGGTACGCATAGTGCAGCAGCAGGCCGTTCGCCAGGCCGCCCGCCGGCAGTAGGATCGCCAGCAGCCACCACGGCGCGCCGTAGACGCGGCCCTCGGTCAGGAACAGCCCGCGCAGGAACAGGCTGCAGCCGCTGCCGACCAGCGCGCCGGTGGCGACCGCGAGCAGCAACCACAGCACGATGGTCGCCAGCATCACGAGCGGTTCGGCGGGAGAGAGGCGTCGCATGGCGTGGCGGCGGCAAGAGGTGCGCCGCACAAAACAAAGCCGCAAAGGTTGCGGCTCATTGTAGGGGGCGCGGTCAGGCCGATCGACGCCGTGCGTGTCGCGCGGCGGGCAGGGCCGCACGCCGGATTTCCGAACGAAATCGGGCTACAGCACCCTACCGGTCTTCGGAGTCAGCTATCAAACGAGTAGCATCGCCCGCGCGACGGCAGGTGCGGACTTGCCGCTCAAGGCGATTTCAGCGATGCCAGGTAGGCAGCGAGGTTCGCGATGTCGCCGTCGCTCAGGCCCTTGGCCATCGGCTGCATGATCGGGTTCGGGCGGCTGCCGTCGCGGAACGCCTTGAGTTGCACGACCAGGTATTCCTCCTTCTGACCGCCGAGGTTCGGGTAGATCGGCGCGACCGCGATGCCGCCGGGTCCGTGGCACGCGATGCAGGTGGCGTCGTACTGGCGCTTGCCGGCGGCCGGATCGGCGGCCTGGGCCGATGCCGCGAATGCCGTGACGGCGATCGTCACGCAAGACAGGAGGCTGCGCTTGTTCATGTTCGAGTTCTCCGGAAATTTGGAATGGCGGCGACGAGGGTCGGGTACGGTGTTCAGGTCCGTGTTCAGGCGGCCACCGGCCTGGGCCGGTACAGCGCAGCCCAGAACGCGATCACCGGCACCGCGCAACCCACCCAGAATCCGGTCCAGAAGGTCAGGTACGGGAGCGTCGCCAGCGGCAGCAGGGCCAGCACGCCGAGCAGGATCGCCAGCACGATGTTGACGGTGCTGAACCAGGCGTGCGCATCGCTGCGCCGGGCCCACAGCGCCATCACCAGCATGATCGCGGCGAACCCGAGCAGCGGAAAGTAGCGCCGCTCGATCCAGGTCGGGTTCAGCACCACGGAGTAGGCCAGCACCAGCCCGGTCAATGTGTTGATGAGGTTGGGAATCATGAGTGGGCTTCCTCGTCGGAGTGCAGTCGTTCCAGGTAACGAAGGGTGATCGGCGGAATCGCCGCGTAGGCGAGCGCGCTGCCGATGATCAGCAGCTTCCAGCCGAAATCGAGCGGCGAGATCACGGCGATCGCCAGCGCGAGAAGCAGTGCAAGCGCATAGCTGGCGACGCCGGCGCGGACCAGATCCTTGCGCGCGCGCACGCGGCCGACGCAATAGAGCACGCCCCATGCACCGCCGGCGAGCACGAGCAGCCCCATCATCACCGTGGTCTCGATCAGCGCCTGCGGCGTCATGCGGGTTCCGGTTGTGCCTGCGATGCGGGGATCGGCAGCTTGGCTGGCGCGGTCAGCAGGTCGTAAATCAGCATCACGTAGCCCGCGGCGAAGATGATGCCGAAGCCGACCCGCGCATACATGCCGCTGACGAACCAGGGGTTCTCCGAGGCCATGGTGAACGCCATCAGCGTGGAACCGCCGGCCGCGCGCCCGAAGAACGCCTGCGCCATCCCGGCCAGCAAGAGGCCCATCACCATGCCGACCATGCCCAGGTTCAGCAGGCCGAAGCCCCACTTCCAGCGGTTGCCGGCCAGGTAGGCTACGCCCGACACCTTCTGCTTGGCGACGTACAGCATCGCGATGATGCCGCAGACATAGGCGCCGTAGAACGCGAAGTGGCCGTGCGACACGGTCCACTGCGTGCCGTGCGAGAACATGTTGATCTGCGGCAGCGTCATCATGAAGCCCCAGACGCCGGCGCCGATGAAGTTCAGGAACGCCTCGGTCGTGATCCAGTAGTACGCCGGCTGGTTCGCGGTCTTCATGCGGTGCATGCCGGCGTCGTAGATCGCGTGCACGACCATGCCCAGCAGCGGCAACGGTTCGAGCGCCGAGAAGAAGCCGCCGATGCTGAGCCAGTAGCGCGGCGTGCCGATCCAGAAGTAATGGTGGCCGAGGCCGAGGATGCCCGCGCCGAGCACCAGCATCACCTCGATGTAGAGCCAGGCCTCGACGATGCGGCGCGACGTGCCCATCACGTCCATCAGCACCCAGGCCATCACGCAGCCGATCAGCACTTCCCAGGTGCTCTCGACCCACATGTGCACCAGCCACCACCACCAGTAGAGGTCGGTCGACATGTTCGTGTCGGCGGAGAACGCATCCAGATAGACGACCACCAGCGGCACGAGATCGATCGCCAGCACCCACAGGATGCCGGTCATGCGGCGCTTGACCTTGATGCAGGTCGCGAGCACGTTGTACGAGAACACCAGCATCACCGCGACGATGCCGATCGCGGCCCAGCGCGGCGCCTCGACGTACTTGCGGCCCTGGTTGATGAACCACAGCGAGAACTGGTTGCTGCTGCCGGTCTGCACGAACAGGAACACCAGCGCGACGACGACCACCGCGGCGCAGAAGATCCAGAACATCAGCTCGGCCAGCCAGATGCCCTCGATCTCGTGCTCGAGTTCCTTCGGCAGGTACCAGTAGATCGCCCCGATCAGGCCCATCAGCAGCCAGATCACCAGCGTGTCGATGTGCAGCGTCTTCGCCATGTTGAAGTTGAAGACGTTGAACAGCATCGACGGGTACAGGTAGTACAGCGACGACAGCAGGCCGAACACGATCATCACGCCGAACAGCGTGGCGGCCGCGGTCAGGTAACGGAGCGCCAGTTTTTGCGAGCGGTACATGGCGGGCCTCCTGCTATTGCGGGTTCAGGCGGCCGAACCCGGCCGGAAATCCGTTGGTGTCGATCGACGAGAGCCACTTCAGGTAGGCGACGGTCGCGCGCGCCTCGTCCTCGCTCAGGTGCATGTTCGGCATCTCGCGGGACCAAGTCGGGTACTTGTCCGGGTGCATCAGGAACTCGACCATCGCGTCCTCGCGCGTCGCCTTGCCGGTCATCGGCATCCAGATCTGCGACCAGGCCGGATCGAGCCACGACTTGGTCAGGTCCGGACCGTAGTACGCGCCGTTGCCGAGGAAGGTGTGGCAGTTGAAGCAGTTGCGGCTCTGGATCACCAGCTTGCCCTTCTCCATCAACCGGGTCGCCTCGGCCTCGGTCACCACCTTGCCGAACAGCGGCTGCGGCCCGCCGATCACCGGCGTGTCGGCACTGCGCGCCCAGTCGTACTTGTAGCCGATCTCCTGGTTGATCACGTCGTACTTCGGCACGTTCCTGCCGCCGACCGAGATGTAGTTGTAGCTGTCGATGGTCAGGAACGCGAGCACCACCAGCATCACCAGCGTGGTGCTGACCGCGCCCGCGCGCCAGAACAGCGGATCCTGAAAATTCACGGTGTTACCCCTCGTTTCTTGTTCGCGGCGATCCGCGGCTGCTGCCCGAACCTCCGTTGTATCGGGGTGCGATCCTTATTAAGGGTTCGACGCGCCGACGGGAGGGACTATGCCCGGCCACAAACCGTCATGGTTTTGACCTGCGTCAATTTCATCGACGCCGTCATGGTGATGACGAGAGGCCGGCGAAGCCACGGCCTCGCGAGTGCGGCCCCGCGGGCGCGACGCGTCAGTCGTCGGGCCGCGGCGGCGGTGCGCCGTCTTTTTCCAGCGCGAGCAGCCAGCGCTTGCGCGGCAGGCCGCCGCCATAGCCGGTGAGGCTGCCGTCGCTGCCGATCACGCGGTGGCAGGGCACGATGATCGAGATCTTGTTCTGCCCGTTCGCGGCCGCCACTGCGCGCATCGCGGTGGGGCGGCCGATCTGCGCGGCCTGCTCGGCGTAGCTTCGCGTCTGTCCGTACGGGATCCGCAGCAAGGCGTGCCACACCTGCTGCTGGAAGGGCGTGCCGACCAGGTCGAGCGGAACATCGAACGCCGTGCGGCGGCCTTCGAAATACGCCGCAAGCTGCGCGCCTAGAGTCGCCGTGCGCTCATCCTCACCCGGTTGTGCGGGCCCGCCGCGCGCTGCCTCGACCTGGCGCTGCTCGCGCGGCACGCCGCCCTGGTTGGCGAACTCAAGCAGGCACAGGCCCTGCCCGGAAAACAGCGCAACCATCTCGCCCAATGGCGTCGCGTAGTGGTGGGAAATCGGCGTGCTCATCGTGCGGCCCTCGGTGCCCTGGCTCGGGCGTCACGCGCCGAGCGTCTCTCCGCGAGTATCCGTCCGCAGGCGTCAGCCTGCATCAGGCCGCCCGTCCGACCCCAGCCTCGGCAGCGCGACCCAGCGCGCGCCGAGCGCCTGCACGTCGATGCGGTCGTCGAACGCCGCGGCGAGCGCACGGTGCGTGGCCGGGTCGGCGCAGGCGCCGTGGTGCGTCACGCGCCCACCCTGCACGATCAGCAGATCGTCGGCGGCGAGGGCGAGCGAGAGTTCGTGCAGCACGCTGACCACGGTGCCGCCGGCCGCGACCCGGTCGCGCACGATGCCGAGCCAGTCGACCTGGTGCGGCGGGTCCAGGTGCGACAGCGGCTCGTCCATCAGCAGCACCGCGCTCTCCACGCAGAGCGCGCGCGCGAGCAGCACACGCTGGCGCTCACCGCCCGATAGCTCGCCCAGGCTGCGCGCGCGAAACGCCCAGGCCTGCGTCGCGCGCAGCGCGCGCTGGGCGGCCGCGTGGTCTGCCGGCGACGGCGGCGCGAGCCAGGCGCGGTGCGGCAGCCGGCCCAGCATCGCAACGTCGTACGCCGTCAGGTCGTCGTTGCCCGCTTCGCCCTGCCCGAGCCACGCGAGGCGGCGCGCGCGCTCGCGCGCCGGCCAGGCAGCGAGCGGCCGGCCGGCGAGCCAGACCCGCCCGTGGGTTGCGCGCAAGCCCGCGAGCACCTGCAGCAGCGTCGACTTGCCGGCGCCGTTTGGGCCGACGATCGCGGTCCAGCGCGCGCCACGAATCGCCAGCTGAAGCCGCTGCAGAATCTGGCTCTTTCCGATGAACGTGCCCGTGGATTCCGCGCGCAGTGCTATCGAATCAGAAGCACCCGTGGTCATGGCGCCGCCCTCGTGCCGCTCTTGCGGTACATCAGCCACAGCAGGTAGCCGCCGCCGAACACCGCGGTCAGCACGCCGACCGGCAGTTCCTGCGGCGCGACCACCCAGCGCGCCGCGACGTCGGCGGCGGCGAGCAGCAGCCCACCCATCAGTGCGGACAGCCACAACAGCGGCCCGTGGGCGAGCCGCGCGAGCGCGCGCACCAGATGCGGCGACACCAGACCGACGAAGCCGATCAGCCCGGCCTGCGCCACCGCGGTGCCGGTCGCAAGCGCGACCACGCCGACGAGCGCCGCGCGCATGGGGCCAAGCGGCAGGCCCAGGCTTTGCGCGGTCGGCTCGCCCAGGGCGAGTGCGTCGAGCACCCGGGCCAGCGCCCAGGCCAGCAACAGCAGCGGCAGCAGCGCCGCCGCCTGGATCGCGCAGCCGCGCCAGCCGATCAGCCCGGTGTTGCCGAGGCTGAACGCGAGCATGCCGCGCAGGATGTCGGGCGCGGCCAGGCCGATCAGGTCCTTCACCGCGCCGAGCACGTAGCCGACCACCACGCCGGCCAGCAGCAGGCGCAGCGTGTGCTGCACGCCGCGCGCCAGCACCAGCGTCAGCAGCACGCCGCCGAGCGCACCGACGAACGCCGCGCCGGTGATGCCGAATTGCGCGAGCCAGGGCGACGTGGCCGGCGGCGCGGCGCCGAACGCGCTGCCGGCCGCCAGCAGCAACGCGACCGCGAGCACCGCGCCCGATGCGCTGCCGAGCAGGAACGGATCGGCCAGCGGATTGCGGAACAACCCCTGCGCGACCGCGCCGGCGAGCCCGAGCAGTGCGCCGCACAGCCAGGCGCCGATCGTGCGCGGCAACCGGATTTCGCTGACGATCTGCCAGGCCACCGGGTCGTTCGCCGCGCGCAGCGGATCGGTGACGCCGGTGCTGCCGATACTCGCGCCGGCCAGCAGCGTGAGCAGCGACAGCAGCACGAGCGCGGCAGCCACCCAGGCCGCGCGCCGGCCGGTCAAGGCACACCTCCGCCCGACCCATGGCGCAGCACGCAGGTCGCGATCAGCCGCGCCGCCTCGGCCGTGCGCGGACCGGGCCGCACCAGGATGTCGAACTGCGCGGCGTCGAACGCGCAGACCCGGTGCCGTCGCAACGCGCGCAGGCCGGCCCAGCCGGGGCGGTCGGCAAGGGTTGCGGCCGCGTCGGTGCCGACCATGATCAGGTCCGGATCGGCGCGCACCACCAGTTCCGGGTTGATCTTCGGGAACGGGCCGAGTTGCGGCTCGATGATGTTGCGCAGCCCGAGCCGAGTCAGCAGTTCGCCGATGAACGAACCCGGCCCGGCCGCGTACGGTCCCGGGCTGACCTCGAAGTAGACGCGCTCGCCGCGCAGCCGCGGCGGCAGCGATTGGGCCGCGGCCGCGACGCCGGCGTCGATCTCGCGCACCAGTCGCTCGGGGTCCGGCTGCCGCAGCGCTTCGCCGACCGTGACGATCGCGTGGCGCATCCGGGCCGCGGTGTCGGTGTCGAGCGCGATCACGCGCAGGCCCAGCGCACGCAGCCTGGGCAGCGCCGGCGAAGAGGTCGACATCAGCACCAGATCGGGCTTCAGCGCCAGCACCGACTCCAGGTTCGGATCCAGCCCGCCGCCGACCCTCGTGAGCCTGGCCACCCGAGCCGGCCAGTTCGAGTAGCGGTCGACGCCGACCAGCCGATCGCAGGCGCCGAGCGCGCAGACCGTTTCCGTCAGCGAAGGCAGCAGACTGACGATGCGCGAAGGCTCGGCATCGAAACG
>JAFECV010000390.1 GCA_018241985.1 Pseudomonadota bacterium
AACAGTGGCGCGAGTTCGCGCCCAATTGCATCTCGTGCGAGGCGGCGTACGGGCTGTCGGAGACGCACACCTGCGATACCGTGATGCCGATGGATGCGATCCGCTGGGGCACGCACGGCAAGCCGGTGCCGGGCAACACCATCCGCATCGTCGACCCCGAAACCGGCGCCGAGCGGCCGGCCGGCGAGGTCGGCGAAATCATCATCCACGGCCCCGGCAACTTCCGTGGCTACTGGAACAAGCCCGAGGCCACCGCCAGAACGCTCAAAGATGGCTGGGTGTGGACCGGCGACATGGGCCGCATCGACGTCGACGACTATCTCACCTTCATCGGCCGCAACAAGGAGATGATCAAGGTCTCGGGCTACAGCGTGTTCCCCGAGGAAGTCGAGACCATCCTGATCAAGCATCCGGCCGTGGCCCAGGCCGCGGTGATCGGCGTGCCCGACGCGCAGAAGGGCGAGGTGGTGAAGGCCTTCATCGTGAAGCGCCCCGGCACCGAGCTCGACGCCGACGCGCTGATCGCCTGGTGCCGCGAGAACATGGCGCCGTACAAGACGCCCCGACTCGTGAGCTTCATCGCCGCGCTGCCGACGACCGGCGCCGGCAAGGTGCTGCGGCGGCTGCTGAAGGATCAGGCCTGAATTTTGAAAAGAAAGTGGCTGAAGCGGGCGTCAATCGTTCGCGTATAGCTACTTAAATAATAGCAACGACAGAGGAATTCGCTTGTTCAAGAAGGTGCTGATTGCAAACCGCGGCGAAATCGCCCTGCGCATCGTGCGTGCGCTGCAGGAGCTCTCGATCGCCAGCGTCGCGGTCTATGCCGACGATGACGCGCGGGCGCCGCACGTGACGGCGGCCGATGCGGCGGTCGCGCTCGGCGCCACCGGGCCCGCCGCCTACCTGGACGGCGAGCGTCTGATCGCCATCGCGCGCGAGCAGGGCTGCGACGCGGTGCACCCGGGCTACGGCTTCCTGAGCGAGCGCGCCGACTTCGCGCGCGCCTGCGCCGCGGCCGGCCTGCGCTTCATCGGCCCGACGCCCGAACAGCTCGAACTGTTCGGCGACAAGGCGCGCGCACGCGCGCTGGCCGAGCAATGCGGCGTGCCGCTGATGCCGGGCAGCGCCGGCGCCGTCACGCTGGCCGAAGCGCAGGCCTTTCTCGCGGCGCAGCGCGGCGCCGGCGTGATGCTCAAGGCGATCGGCGGCGGCGGCGGGCGCGGCATGCGCGCGGTGCGGTCCGCGGATCAACTGGCCGCCGCTTACGAGCGCTGCCGCAGCGAGGCGCGCGCCGCGTTCGGCGTCGACGGCGTCTACGTCGAGCGGCTGATGATCGGCGCGCGCCACATCGAGGTGCAGGTGCTGGGCGACGGCCAGCAGGTCATCGCGCTCGGCGAGCGCGAATGCACGCTGCAGCGGCGCTTCCAGAAGCTGGTCGAGATCGCGCCCAGTCCGTCGCTGCCCGAGGCGCTGCGCGCGCGCCTCGTCGAGGCGGCTTTGACGATGGCGCGCGCGGTGCGCTACGAGAGCCTCGGCACGTTCGAGTTCCTGGTCGATCCGGCGTCAAGCGATCTGCCGTTCGTCTTCATCGAAGCCAATCCGCGGCTGCAGGTCGAGCACACCGTGACCGAGGAGGTGTTCGGCGTCGATCTGGTGCAGACGCAGATCCGGCTCGCTGCCGGCAGCCTGCTCGCCGAGCTCGGCCTCGATCCGGCCGCGCCGCCGCGGCCGCGGGGTTTTGCGATCCAGTGGCGCATCAACGCCGAGACGCTGGCTGCCTCCGGCCATGCGACGCCCGGCAGCGGGACGCTCACGCGCTTCGATCTGCCGGCCGGCCCCGGCATTCGCGTCGACACGCACGGCTTTGCCGGCGCCACGCCCTCGCCGCATTACGACACGCTGCTCGCGAAGCTGATCGTGCACGCGCGCGGCGGTTTCAAAGACGCGCTGCGCCGTTCGCAACGGGCTTTGGCCGAGTTCCGCATCGACGGCATCGCGACCAACCTGCCGCTGCTGCGCGCGCTCAGCCGAAGACCCGAGATGGCGAGCCAGCAGGTGCACACGCGCTGGCTCGAAGAGGTGCTGCCGGAATTGCTCCATGCTTCCAAATTGATAGCAAATAGTGAAGATGGAACACCGGCTGCAGGCCCGAAACACTCACAAATCGCGTTTGAAGTCCCTGTCGGCGCGATCGTCGCGACCATGCCTTCGCGCCTGGTGCAGCTCAGCGTGGCCAAGGGCGACGAAGTGCCGGCCGGCGCCGAACTCGCGGTGCTGGAGGCGATGAAGATGGAGCACGTGCTCGCCGCTCCGCATGCCGGCCGCGTGCGCGCGCTGCTTGCGGTGCCGGGCGGTTATCTGGCGCAAGGCCAGCCGCTGCTGGTGCTCGATGCGATCGAAGGCGAGCCGCACGCGCGCGTGGAAGACCCCGCGGCGCACGACCCCGACCACATCCGCGCCGACCTGCAGCGCGTAATCGACCGCCATGCGTTCACGCTCGACTCAGCCAGACCCGACGCGATCGCGAAACGCCACGCACAAGGCGGGCGCAGCGCGCGCGAAAACATCGCCGACCTGTGCGATGCAGGCAGCTTCATCGAATACGGCGCGCTTGCGATCGCCGCGCAGACGCGCCGGCGCAGCATCGAAGACCTGATCGCCAACACGCCGGCCGACGGCATGGTCACCGGCATCGGCGGCGTGAACGGCGCGATGTTCGGCGAGGAGAAGGCGCGCACCGTGGTCATGGCCTACGACGCCACCGTGCTCGCCGGCACGCAGGGCATGCGCAACCACGCAAAGACCGACCGCATGCTCGGGATCGCGCTGGACCAACGCCTGCCGGTGGTGCTGTTCGCCGAAGGCGGCGGCGGGCGCCCCGGCGACACCGACACCG
>JAFECV010000391.1 GCA_018241985.1 Pseudomonadota bacterium
TGATTGCGAGAGGATTGCGACCGTCGTGAAAGTTGTGAAGCCCGCCGGTACGCCGGATTCTGTGCGCCGCCGCCTTCTTGCGAAGACGACCGCGTGACCATCATTACTCTGGGCCGGGGGTCGCCCGCCCGGCTCGATGCTACCGACCCGCCAGCTCCGCGGAGCCACATCGACGCTGGCCTACTTGGTATTGCTGCGCGTAGAGATTGCCCGTTTCACCCGGACCGAACCGGCTCGTCTCTGTTGCTCTGATCCTCACCTCGCGGTGGGCAGGTGTTACCTGCTACGCTGCCCTGTGCAGTCCGGACGTTCCTCCAGTGCGCTCTTTCGAGCTTTGCACCAGCGACGGTCTGGCGTGCTTCACAACGGTGGATTATCCCAGTTATCCGATGGTGCCGACACCCCCCGGAGCGCAAAAAACGGATTGAAGTGGCCGCGGAGCAGGCCATTCGCGGGCACCCGCGGATCCGGATCCGGCTCCGCCGATCCGCTGGGTGCGCCCCTTCGCAGGGGGTTGATGAAGCGACACGCAGTGCGCGAAGACTGGGGGTGGTTTATCTTTCCCAGCGCCCGCCGCGCTGATGCCAGCCGCCGGGCCCGTGATCCCAGGTGCGCGGCACCCAGTGGTAGCCGGGGCGCGGCGCTTCCCAATGCCCGGGGCGCCATGCGTAGCGGCCGCCGCCCCAACCCCAGTAGCCGCCGATCCAGATGTAACCCGGAGCCGGCGCCACGGTGACGGTCTCGGCATACATCGGCGGCGGCGCGGTGGGCGCGACGACCGCGGATTCGCCATAGTAGGTGGCCGGCACCGGCGCGACGACGCAGGCCGACAGGCACAGCGCAGCCGCTGCCGCGGCCACCGCCGGCAGTGCGCGGCGCCAGTTGCTGGAAATCTCTCTCGGTTGCATGGTGTTCTCCGGATGGTCCGGCTTCCTCAACGGATGCCCGAACCCCAAGTTGACCACCCTGCTGTTAAGCGAAGGTAAAACCTTGTCGCTGCTTGTCGTCAGGCTTGCGCGTTCTGCAGCGCGGCAATGCGTGCTTCGATCGGCGGGTGCGTCGCGAACAGCTGGCCGATCGTGCCGGTGATGCCCATCGTCGACACGCTCTTGGGCAGCACGCCCGGCTCCATGCCGCCGAGCCGCGCGAGCGCATGGATCATCGGCTGGCGCCCGAGCAGGTGCGCGGACCCTGCGTCGGCACGGAACTCGCGCTGCCGGCTGAACCAGGCGACGATGATCGCCGCGACGAAGCCGAGCACGATGTCGAGCACGACGGTGGACAGGTAGTAGCCGATGCCGGGCCCCGACGAGCGGTCGTCGCCGCGGCGCAGGAAGCCGTCCACCAGCATGCCGATCACGCGGCTCAGGAACACGACGAAGGTGTTCATCACGCCCTGGATCAGCGTCATCGTGACCATGTCGCCGTTCGCGACGTGCGAGATCTCGTGGCCGATCACCGCCTCGACCTCCTCGCGCGTCATGCCCTGCAGCAGCCCGGTGGAGATCGCGACCAGCGCGGAATTCTTGAACGCGCCGGTGGCGAACGCGTTCGGCGCCCCCTCGAAGATGCCGACCTCGGGCATGCCGACGCCGGCCTGCGATGCGAGCTTTCGCACCGTGTCGACGATCCAGGCCTCGTCGGCATTCTGCGGCTGCTCGATCACGCGCACGCCGGCGCTCCACTTCGCGACCGGCTTGCTGATCAACAGCGAGATGATCGCGCCGCCGAAGCCCATCACCAGCGCAAACCCGAGCAGCGCGCCGAGATCCAGCCCGTTGGCCGTGAGGTAGCGGTTCACGCCGAGCAGGCTCGCGACGATGCCGAGCACCGCGACGACGGCCACGTTGGTCAATACGAACAGAAAGATGCGCTTCATCGAGTCCTCGTTGAACCGGCTTTCAGGAACGGGCCGGCGCCGCAGATGGTAGGGGCGAAACCGCGGAAATCAAGCCTCGCCCTTGCCCTGCGTCGGGCCAAACCCATCGCCTAGGGCACCATCCGCCAAGGCAGCGGCTCGCCGGCGCGCAGCGGTTTCAGTTCGGTGTCGCCGAACGGGAAGCTCGCGGGCGGGGTCCAGGTCTCGCGCCGCAGCGTGATGCGGTCGGTGTTGCGCGCCAGGCCGTAGAAGTCGGCGCCGTGGAAACTGGCGAACGCCTCCAGCCGGTCGAGCGCGCCGGCGTTGTCGAACGCCTCCGCGTACATCTCGATCGCCGCATGCGCGGTGTAGCAGCCGGCGCAGCCGACCGCATGCTCCTTCAGCGGCGCCGGGTGCGGCGCGCTGTCGGTGCCGAGAAAGAACTTCGGGCTGCCCGAGATCGCGGCCGCGACCAGCGCGCGCCGATGCTCCTCGCGCTTCAAGACCGGCAGGCAGTAGTAATGCGGGCGGATGCCGCCGGTGAAGATCGCGTTGCGGTTGAACAGCAGGTGGTGCGCGGTGATCGTCGCGCCGAGGAAGCGATCGGCCTCGGCGACATACTGCGCGGCTTCGCGTGTCGTGATGTGCTCGAGCACGACCTTCAGCTCCGGGAAGTCGCGCCGCAGCGGGATCAGCTGCTGCTCGATGTAGCGCGCCTCGCGGTCGAACAGATCGACCTCGGGCGTCGTCACCTCGCCGTGCACCAGCAGCAGCAGGCCGGCGCGCTGCATCGCGTCGAGCGTGCGGTAGGTCTTGCGCACGTCGGTCACGCCGGCGTCGCTGTGCGTGGTCGCGCCGGCCGGGTACAGCTTGACCGCGACCACGCCAGCGTCCTTGGCCCGCGCGATCTCGTCCGGCGCCAGCGTGTCGGTCAGGTACAGCGTCATCAGCGGTACAAAGCGCGCACCATCGGGCAGCGCCGCGACGATGCGCTCGCGGTACGCAAGCGCCTGCGCCGCCGTCGTGACCGGGGGCT
>JAFECV010000392.1 GCA_018241985.1 Pseudomonadota bacterium
TTAGGGCGTACCCCGGCTCAAATGCAGCCGGGTCGCGCTTTCCGCTGTACTCCTCGCTCGTTCCTCGCTGCGGGGTGCCGCCGCAATCGCTCACGCGGAATGCAATTTCCACCACTACTATCCGTGGATGATACACAGTGCTTGCTTCGCGTAGTTCAATAGCTCGTTATGGTCAATAGGTTCAGCATCCGAATCAGAGTGATGGTGCTTCTTGGAATAGTCATTGACTTGTTCAAGGCTTTCAACTTTGCCTTTCGATGCCGTTATAGGTGAATCTGATGAAGCTTCCCTAATCTTCTTAATCATATCCCCCAACCAATCATTGTTCTTGAACTGGCTCGGGTACTTGACCCGGAAATAACCTTCCAAAGCTGGCCGCATTGCTCGCACTACAGACCTGCAACACTCATCATCGTTTGATGGATTCGTGACGAAGTCCTCAAGGACCTTGTAGTCCTTGATATGTGGCTTCGTTGCTAGAGCAGGGAGGTCATGCTGCTTCAGAACAGAGGTTCCATCCTTGTGGTGCAAAACGAATGTGCGCACATCATCAATCTGGATCCGTTCGACATCACGAGCGAAATCCAAGTCATGTGACAGGACGATCGTTTGCCCGAAGGCCGATGCAACATCCTTGATCCGTTCTATCGTTCTCCCCTTCCGTGCACTATCCTGCCGATGGAACGGATCATCGAATATGACCACGCTATTGGCCTTGTCCTGTGTGTCCAGAACGGCAAGGAAGTACGCCAATGCCAGTGTGCTCTTATCCCCGCTGCTCAACGTGTTGAGAAGGGACGGCCTACTCGGATCTCCCGCATCGGCAGCACTTGTCTTGATCTCGTTATTCAGCATCTCGATAACAATCTCCCCGGACGGTTTTCCGCCTGTGAAATTCACGCCTGTTTGCTTGATCCGGAAAGCCACTCCGAAAGCGGTCAAATTCTGATTGATACGTCCACCATATTCCTTGAACATCTTGATGGATTCTGCCCTGAGCGCTGTGTTGGCGTTGGTCTTTTCCGTGTCAGCCCGCCCCTTCTTCTGTTCAGCTTGCTCCATTCGGGCAAAGGCAGCGACCGCATTGGTGGCATGGCGCGCCCGTGTTGCCTTGAAACGGTCAAGCTCCTTCGATACTTGCTCGGCGTTCGATGATGCAATGCCTGACTGATGCTTTCTGATCGCGGCATTTGCCTGTGACAGTGAATCATGGTAGGACTTCGCCCCATCGACACAGCCGCGCCAAGCATTCAGCACTTGCATTTCGGTATCGCTGAGCGTGATCGTTTGGTTCGGGTTGTTCCGCTTGCGCTTCAACACGTTGTGTACGGTGGTTTCGACACCGGCCATTCGATCGACCACCTGATCCACATTCATGTCGGAACTCAGGCTGATCGACAGACCTCCTGTGTCCTTCCACCACTGCTGCTCAGAACCGTTCGTGTCGAATACTTGCTTCAGGCGGAGCCGACCGACTTCTCCAAAGCCACTGCTCACGGCAGCCTCGATCTCATTGATGCGCTGCTGCTGGTTCCTCAGAGCTTCATTGAATATGCTCGCGTAAAGTTGGACCAGTTCCGACCCCACAGTGTTCTGAGCACAGTATGGGCACTCCTTCGCCGCCCCGACTTCGAATCCTTGTTCCAGCCAATTCAGGTCAATGTTCTTGTGCTTCTCCAAGTGGGCTTTGACAACCTCCATCGCATCTGCTGTTGTTCCTTCCAACGAGGTTGCCAATACTTCCATCAGGTCGGCGGGAACTTCGGGAAGCACAAGGGGCGCAAGGAGGGCTTTGGACTTTATGGCGGCAGCATTGGTCGCTGCGGTGTTGGCCCTTTTGTACTCTTCTTCCTTTTCTCGAATCAATTCCTCGATTCGGTCCACGGCGGGTAGTCGACGCCAATCTGCAAATGTCCATCCCGTGGGAAGCAGTGCCTTTGCGTTCACCTCGGCAGCAGCATACTCGGTCGTTGCTGTCTTTTGAGCTTCTCCTGCTTTCGCAACGCGATCCTCCAACGCGATTGCCTGAGCGCCGATGACCAGCCCGAACAGACTGCGCCGCTGCGCCGCTTCAACTTGATGCCCGACGAGCACATTCTCCACCACAAAGCGCTCATCATAAATCATGATCTTGGGCAGTACGCATTGGGGCTGTGTAGTCCAGCCTTGCGGGCTGAATTCAGCCTTGCAATTCGGACTACTGCCCAACAGGATCTCCACCTTGCTTGCAGCGCCATTGCCGAATCGCTTTCGCCCTACGACATACGCAGGATCGTTCTGCGCCAATGACCGGAAGAGATCGCATAGTGTGCTCTTGCCATCACCATTTCGTGCGTAGATGACATTGAGCTTGGCGAACTCTCCTTGATTGCCGGAATCGGCCGTCAGGCTGGAGAAGCGGCCTACGTTTTGAATGGAAATGATCTTCTTCAGCATCACTCACGGAATTGACCACCTGTTCTACTCGAAATCCAACTCTGCATCCTGCGCGGGCGGCAGTTCCAAACTCTGGACCGGGGCGATTGCGTTGCCCGCGATCCCTTTGATAGAGCCATACATCTGAGCGGTGTTCGAGATCACCAAGTCCAAGTTCTTCTCTCGTTCCTTCCAAATACGTTCATAGGCACGGCGCTCCGAAGCAATATCGTTCTTCTGTTTGGTGAAGCTCTGAACGATGGCCTCGATGTGCATGCGGAATTCCGAACCCGCGAGGTAGTTATAGAGCATTTCCATCTTGTCGCCCTTGTTCTGCTGGGCGCTGACCGCCTGCCCTACTTGCAGCATCATTTCGCGCAAGGCGAAGCACAAGCCCTTGAACTCCTCATAGGTGCATACCCAGATGCTATCACGCTGACCCATGCGTTCCATGTCGGCAG
>JAFECV010000393.1 GCA_018241985.1 Pseudomonadota bacterium
GCTGATCGGCTGCGGCCAGTGCAGCTCGCGTCGGACATCGCGGTCAGCTGCCGCAATCTCACCAAGCGCTTCGGCGATTTCACCGCGACCGACGACGTCAGCTTCGACGTGCGGCAGGGCGAAATCTTCGGCCTGCTCGGACCGAACGGCGCCGGCAAGTCGACCACCTTCAAGATGCTGTGCGGCCTGCTGAAGCCGACCGCGGGCGAGGCCCACGTGGTCGGGCTGGATCTGCGCCGGGCCACCGGCGCCGCCAAGGCCCAGCTCGGCTACATGGCACAGAAGTTCTCGCTCTACGGCCTGCTGTCGGTGCAACAGAACCTGGAGTTTGCGGCCGGCGTCTACGGGCTGCAGGGTGCCGCGCGGCGCGAGCGCATCGGCGAGATGATCCACACCTTCGGGCTGCAGCCCTGGCTCGCCGCGGCGCCGGATTCGCTGCCGCTCGGGTACAAGCAGCGCCTCGCGCTCGCGTGCGCGGTGATGCACCGGCCGCCCGTGCTGTTTCTCGACGAGCCGACCTCGGGCGTCGATCCGGTCACGCGCCGCGAATTCTGGACCCACATCAACGGCCTTGCGCGCAAGGGCGTGACCGTGCTGGTCACGACGCACTTCATGGACGAAGCCGAGTACTGCGACCGAGTGGCGCTGCTGTATCGCGCGCGGGTGATCGCGCTGGACACGCCCGATGCATTGAAGCGCAGCGCCGCCGATGACGCGCGGCCCGATCCGACCATGGAAGACGCCTTCATCCACCTCGTCGAGTCCGCCGATCGCGAGGACGGATACGGCGGCCGGGAGGCGGCGTGATGGTGGCGACCACGCCACGGCGGGCGGGCCCGGACCCGGCGGCGCTGCGGCGCTTCGACTTCCGGCGCCTGCTGGCGCTGGTGCGCAAGGAGAGCCTGCAGGCGCTGCGCGATCCCTCGACGCTGCTGATCGCATTCGTGCTGCCGGTGGTGCTGCTGTTCCTGTTCGCCTATGCGGTGTCGCTGGACGTGCGCAAGGTGCGCATCGGCGTGGTGCAGGAATCGACCTCGGCGTCGGCGCAGTCGCTCGCCGCGGCGTTTGCCGCCACCCGCTATCTCGATGTGACGTTTGCGCACGACCGGCGCGACGTCGCGGACAAGCTCGTGTCCGGCGCGCTGCGCGGGTTCGTCGTGATTCCGCAGGATTTCGAACGCCGGCTGGACGCTGCGGGCGGCGTCGCGGCGGTACAGACCATCGCCGATGGCTCGCAGCCCAACACCGCCAACTTCGTCGCGAACTATACGCAGGGCGTCGTGCAGACCTGGCGCGCCGGTCAGGCCGTCGCCGCGCCGCCCGCGGCAGTGAATCTGGAACCGCGCTATTGGTTCAACCCGGAACTGGAAAGCCGCCGCGCGCTGGTGCCGGGCGCGATCGCCATCGTGATGACCATCATCGGCACGATGCTCACGGCCATGGTCGTGGCGCGCGAGTGGGAGCGTGGCACCATGGAGGCGATGCTCTCCACGCCCGCGTCGGTCGTGGAAATCCTGATCGGCAAGCTGCTCCCGTACTTCGTGCTCGGCATGCTCTCGACGCTCGGATCGGCCGCGCTCGCGATCTTCCTGTTCGGCGTGCCGCTGCACGGCTCGCTCTTCGCGCTGCTGCTGCTCTCGGCGGTGTTCATGGTGCCGGCGCTGGGGCAGGGGCTGCTGATTTCCTCGCTCGCGCGCAACCAGTTCCTCGCGGCGCAGATCGCGCTGTTCACCGGCTTCCTGCCGGCCTTCATGCTGTCGGGCTTCCTGTTCGAGATCGACGCGATGCCGGCGCCGATCCGGATCATTACGTTGATCGTGCCGGCGCGCCACTTTGTCACCTCGCTGAAGACGGTGTTCCTGGCGGGCGACATCTGGGCGGTGTTCCTGCCGCACCTGCTGGCGATGGCCGCGATCGGCGCGCTGTTCTTCCTGATCGCCAGGCGCGCAACGCGCAAGAACCTGCAATGAACGCGCGTCCGCCTCCAGCCTGTTTTCCGCGAGCCGCCTGCGCGCCCAGTTCGTGAAGGAGGTGCTCAGCATCCTGCGCGATCCGCGCAGCCGGATGGTGGTGTTCGTGCCGCCGCTGCTGCAGCTGTTGGTGTTCGCGTTCGCGGCGACGCTCGAGGTACGCAACGTGGACGTGGCCGTGTACAACCAGGACGCGGGTCGCGCTGCCAACGAGCTGGTCGCGCGCGTCGGCCGCGCGGAATTCGTCGCGCGCCTGCGCAGCGCCGGCAGCGAGCGGGAGCTGCGCGACCTGATCGACCGGGGCGAGGTGATCGCCGCGCTCGACATTCCGGCGGATTTCTCGCGCACCGTCGCCGCCGGCGGCAGCGGCCGCGTGCAGGTGCTGGTCGACGGGCGGCGCAGCAATGCCGGCCAGATTGTCGTGGGGTACCTGTCCACGATCGCGGCCGGCGTCAGCGCCGACCTCGTACCCGGGGCCGCGATCGCCGCTCCGGTAGTCGTGCGGAACTGGTTCAACCCCAACCTGACCTACCGCTGGTTCATCGTGCCGGGCCTGACCGGCATCCTCGCGCTGTTCAGCGCGCTCCTGATCACCTCGCTCTCGATCGCCCGCGAGCGCGAGCTCGGCACCTTCGATCAATTGCTGGTGTCGCCGACCTCCACGCTGGAAATCATCGTCTCCAAGTCGCTGCCGGCGCTGGCCATCGGCACGCTGCTCGGCCTGCTGATGGTCGCGGCCGGCGTGTGGCTGTTCGGGATCCCCTTCACGGGCTCGTTCGCGCTGCTCGTGCTGGGCCTCGTGCTGTTCATCCTGTCGGTGGTCGGCATCGGCCTGATGATTTCTGCCGTCAGCTCCACGCAGCAGCAGGCCATTCTGGGCGCCTTCGCCAT
>JAFECV010000394.1 GCA_018241985.1 Pseudomonadota bacterium
CGAAATCGCCCCGGTCAAGATCACCGGCCGCAAGGGCGAGGTCGTGCTGGCGGACGATGAAACGCCCGGCAAGTGCGACGCGGCGAAGATCCCGCAACTGAAGGCCGCCTTCCGCAAGGACGGCACGGTGACCCCGGCCAATGCCTCGTCGATTTCCGACGGCGCCGCCGCGCTGGTGCTGATGCGCGCATCGGAGGCCGAGCGCCGCGGCCTGGCGCCGCTGGCGCGCATCCACGCCCATGCCAGCCACGCGCAGGCGCCGGGCGAATTCACCACCGCGCCGGCCACCGCGATCCGCAACGTGCTGGCCAAGACCGGCTGGGGCGTGGGCGACGTGGACCTGTTCGAGATCAACGAGGCGTTCGCGGTCGTCACGCTGCTGGCCATGGACGCGCTCGGCCTGCCGCACGACAAGGTGAACGTGAACGGCGGCGCCTGCGCCCTGGGCCACCCGATCGGCGCCACCGGCGCGCGCATCATCGTCACGCTGATCCATGCCCTGCGCCAGCGCGGCGGCAAGCGCGGCATCGCCAGCCTGTGCATCGGTGGCGGCGAGGCCACGGCCGTGGCGCTCGAAGTCCTGTAAGCGAAAGACAAGCACCATGATCTTCACGCAGGAACAGGAAATGATCCGCGACACGCTGCGCCAGTTCGCCGGCGCGCGCCTCGCGCCCTTTGCCGCCGAGTGGGACAAGCAGCACACCTTCCCCCGGCAGGCGCTGAAGGAGCTGGGCGAGCTGGGCGTGCTCGGCATGGTCGTGCCCGAGCGCTGGGGCGGCGCAGAGTTGGACTATGTGTCACTGGCGCTGGCGATCGAGGAGGTCGCGGTCGGCGACGGCGCCACGTCGAGCATCGTCAGCGTGCAGAACTCGCTGGCCTGCGGCATCACCATGAACTACGGCAGCGATGCGCAGAAGGACCAATACCTGACGCGCCTGGCCAGCGGCGAATGGCTGGGGTGCTTCTGCCTGACCGAGCCGCACGTGGGCTCGGACGCCTCCGCCATCCGCACCACGGCCGTGCGCGACGGCGACGCCTGGGTGCTGAACGGCGTCAAGCAGTTCATCACCACCGGCAAGAACGCGCAACTGGCGATCGTCTTCGCCGTGACCGACAGGCAGGCGGGCAAGAAGGGCATCTCGGCCTTCCTGGTGCCCACCGACACGCCCGGCTACCAGGTGGCGCGCATCGAGGACAAGATGGGCCAGCACGCCTCGGACACGGCGCAGATCCTGTTCAAGAACTGCCGCATCCCGGCCGATCACCTGCTGGGCCAGGAAGGCGAAGGCTACAAGATCGCCCTGTCCAACCTGGAGGCCGGGCGCATCGGCATCGCCGCGCAGTCGGTGGGCATGGCGCGCGCCGCGCTGGAGGCGGCGCTCAAATACGCCAAGGAGCGCGAAGCCTTCGGCGTGCCCATCGTGGAGCACCAGGCGGTCGCCTTCCGGCTCGCCAACATGGCCACGCAGATCGAGGCCGCACGTCAGCTCGTGCTGCACGCCGCCACGCTCAAGGACGCCGCCAGGCCCTGCCTGAAGGAAGCGTCGATGGTCAAGCTGTTCGCCTCCGAAATGGCCGAGCGGGTGTGTTCCGACGCCATCCAGATCCATGGCGGCTACGGCTACGTCAGCGACTTCCCGGTGGAGCGCATCTACCGCGACGTGCGCGTCAGCCAGATCTACGAAGGCGCGTCCGACATCCAGCGCCTGGTGATCGCCCGGGCCGTCATCGCTGGTTGACCGGGCACGAGGAGCACGACATGGGGCCATTGGCCGGGTTCAGAATCATCGAGATGGCAGGCATCGGGCCGGCGCCGTTCGCCGCCATGCTGCTGGCGGACATGGGCGCCGAGGTGATCCGCATCGACCGCAAGGGCCGCAGCGACGCCAGCGCGTTCGACGTGCTCAAGAACGGCGGCTTTCTCAACCGCGGGCGGCGTTCGCTGGCGCTCGATCTGAAGAACCCCGAGACGGTGGCCGCCGTGCTGCGCCTGGCGGGCGAGGCGGATGCGATCCTCGAAGGCTTTCGCCCCGGCGTGATGGAACGCCTGGGCCTGGGGCCCGGGCCCTGCCTGCAGCGCAACCCCAGGCTCGTCTACGGGCGCATCACCGGCTGGGGGCAAAGCGGCCCGCTGGCCCATGCGGCCGGCCACGACATCAACTACATCGCCCTGAGCGGCGCCCTGCACGCCATCGGCGAGCGCGGCAAGCCCGTGCCGCCGCTGAACCTAGTGGGCGACTTCGGCGGCGGGGCCATGTTCGTGGCCTTCGGCATCGTCTGCGCGCTGCTGGAGGCGGGCAAGTCCGGGCGCGGCCAGGTGGTCGATGCGGCCATGACCGATGGCGCGGCGCTGCTGATGGCCATGCAATACAGCTTCAAGGCCATGGGCCACTGGAAGAACGAACGCGAGGCCAACCTGCTGGACGGCGGCGCGCCGTTCTACGGCACCTACGAGTGCGCCGACGGCAAGTGGCTGGCGCTGGGGCCGATCGAGCCGCCGTTCCACGATCTGCTGGTCGACAAGCTGGGCCTGCCCGCCGACGAATTCGCGGAGCGTTGGGACCCGGCCTCGTGGCCGCGCCTGCACAAACTGCTGGCCGACACCTTGCTCACCCGCACGCGCGCGCAGTGGTGCGAGCTGCTGGAGGGCACCGATGCCTGCGTGGCGCCGGTGCTCGATCTGGACGAGGCACCGCGGCACCCGCACAACGTCGCCCGACAGACCTTCGTGGAGCACGCGGGCGTGGTTCAGCCGGCCCCGGCGCCGCGGTTTTCCCGCACGATCCCGGAGATCCAGCGCCCGCCGGCCGAACCGGGCGAGCATGGCGATGAAATCCTGACTGGTTGGGGATTCTCGGCGC
>JAFECV010000395.1 GCA_018241985.1 Pseudomonadota bacterium
GGCGTCACATCTCGATCTTCGAGCCCAGTTCGACCACCGAGTTGTTCGGCAGGTTCAGGAAGTCGGCCGCGCCGCTGGCGGCATGGTGCATCTGCGCGAACAGCTTCTGTCGCCAGGGCGCCATGCCGGCGCCCATCGTGGGCACCACGATCTCGCGCGACAGGAAGTAGCTGGTGCTCATCGGATCGACGTCGCAGCCGCGGCCGCGGGTCTGCTCCAGCGCGCGCGGCAGGTCCTGGTCGTTCTTGAAGCCGTAGTGCACCGCGATCTGCCAGCAGTTGTGGCCCAGCGAATCGATCTCCAGCCGCTTGTTCATGCCGATCCACGGCACTTCGTGGCTGCGCACCGTGACGAACAGGTTCTGCTCGTGCAGCACCTTGTTGTGCTTGAGGTTGTGCAGCATCGCGTTCGGCACCCGCCCCGGCTCGGCGGTCATGAACACCGCGGTGCCGGCGACGCGCGCCGGCGGGTTCACGAACACCGCCTCGAGAAAGCTCGGCAGGTCGATCGCATCCTTGGCGAGCGTGGCCTTGAGCATGCGCCGACCCTGCTTCCAGGTCACCATCACGATGAAGATCGCGGTCGCGATCAACAGCGGGAACCACCCGCCCTCCATGATCTTCAGCAGGTTCGACGACAGGAACGCGAGGTCGACCACGAAGAAGCTGCCGGTGGCCACGATGCACAGCAGCAACGGGTATTTCCATTCATAGCGGACCACGTAGTAGGTCAGCGCGGTGGTGATGATCATCGTCCCGGTGACCGCGATGCCGTAGGCCGCGCCGAGCGCCTCGGACGACTTGAACAGCATCACCGCCAGCACGATCGCGACGAACAGCGCCCAGTTCACGAGCGGCAGGTAGATCTGCCCGGTTTCCTTGACGCTGGTGTGCAGCACGCGCATGCGCGGCAGGTAGCCGAGTTGCGCGATCTGCTTGGTGGCGCTGAACGCGCCGGAGATCAGCGCCTGCGAGGCGATCACCGTAGCGAGCGTGGCCAGCGCGACCATCGGCAGCAGCGCCCACTTCGGCGCGAGCAGGTAGAACGGATTCGCGACTGCCTTCGGGTCCTTCAGCACCAATGCGCCTTGCCCGAAATAGTTCAGCACCAGCGCCGGCATCACGATGCAGAACCAGCCGTAGCGGATCGGCCGCTTGCCGAAATGCCCGAGGTCGGCGTACAGCGCCTCGGCCCCGGTGACGCACAGGATGACCGCGCCCAGGATCAGGAAGGCGATGCCCGGGTCGACCACGATGAAGCGCAGCGCATAGTACGGGTTCAGCGCCAGCAGCACCGCCGGATGCGCCGCGATCTGGATCAGGCCGAGCAGGGCGATCGCCGCCATCCACAGGATCATCACCGGGCCGAAGAACTTGCCGATGTCCGCGGTGCCGCGCTTTTGCACCACGAACAGCAGGAACAGGATCACCAGCGTCAGTGGCACCACGTATTCCTTCAGATGCGGAGACACGATCTCCAGGCCTTCGACCGCCGACAGCACCGAGATCGCCGGCGTGATCACGCCGTCGCCATAGAACAGCGCGGCGCCGAACATGCCGAGCGCGAGCAGCCGGCGCCGCAGGCGGGGTCGGTCGCGCACCGCATGCGAAGCCTTCGCGAGCAGCGCGGCGGTGCCGCCTTCGCCGTTGTTGTCGGCGCGCAGCACCAGCACCACGTACTTGAGCGACACGATGACCGTGAGCGTCCAGAAGATCAGCGACAGGATGCCGTAGATGTTCTCCGGCGTGACGCCCACATGGCCGGCGACGAACACCTGCTGGAACGCATACAGCGGGCTGGTACCGATGTCGCCATAGACCACGCCGATGGCACCGATCGTGAGCGCCGCGAAGGATGACTTGTTGGATGCCGCCACTAAAAGCCTCCGGCTGCGACGCGAAGCCGGAATCCTGCAGTTACAAAGTGCGCTATTGTGCCCCGGGCGGCGGCAAAACCAAAGGCGGCGGCCGGCGCGGCGGGATCAGTCGTAGATTTCGGCGTTCGGATCGGTGGCTTCGAGCTCGTAGCTCGCGGCCACCATCGCCAGCCGCGCGATCACGCCGTACATGTAGAACCGGTTCGGCGCGCTCGCGCCCGGCTTCATGCCGGGCTGGGGCAGGTGCGTGCTCTCGGCGAACGCGAGCGGCACGAACTTCGACCCCGGTGCGGTCAGATCCTGGTCCGCGCCGCGGTCGGCATGCACCCGGTAGAAGCCGCCGACCACGTAGCGGTCCATCATGTACACCACCGGCTCGGCCACCGCGTCGTTCATGCGCTCGTTGGTCAACACGCCTTCCTGGATGATCAGTTCGGTGCTCGCGCCGACATCCGTGCCGACACCCAGGCCGGAGCCGGCGCGCGGCGCTTCGAGCTCCTTCGCGTCGCGCACCGTCATGATGCCCATGCCCTGGCCGCGATCGTCGGACTTGACGACGACGAACGGCTTTTCGTTGATCCCGTATTCCTTGTACTTGCGCCGGATCCGCGTCAGCAGCGCGTCGGCGTTGCTGCGCAGGCACTCCATGCCGGCACCGTCATGGAAGTCGACCTCGCCGCATTTGCCGAACATCGGGTTGATCAGCCAGGGATCGATCCCGAGCAGCTTGCCGAAGCGCTTCGACAGTTCCTCGTAGCTGTGGAAATGGTTGCTCTTGCGCCGCACCGGCCAGCCGGCGTGCAGCGGCGGCAGCAGGTACTGCTCGTGCAGGTCCTCGAGGATGCCCGGCATGCCGGCGGCCAGGTCGTTATTGAGCAGGATGGTGCAGGGGTCGAAATTCTTCACGCCGAGGCGCCGGCGCCCGCGCACCACCGGCTCCAGCGTCACGTGCTCGCCGTGCGGCAACTCGATCGTGGTCGG
>JAFECV010000396.1 GCA_018241985.1 Pseudomonadota bacterium
GACGCTGGTGTTCATGGACGGCAAGCCCTGGCTCGTCACCGGCAGCCCGGGCGGCGCGTGGATCATCACGACCGTGCTGCAGCAGATCGTGAACGCCATCGACTTCGGCATGAACCCGGCCGAGGCCGCGTCGCAACTGCGCTTTCACGACCAGTGGCTGCCCGACGAGCTGCGGGTCGAAAAGGGCTTCCCCGTCGACACGGTGAACCTGCTGCGCCGGATGGGCCACAACGTGGTGGTGAAGGCAGCGATGGGCGACACCCAGACGATAGAACGGCACGAGGGCGAGCTCTGGGGTTATTCCGATCCGCGCGATCCGGACGGCAGCACGCTCGGGTACTGAAAGCCGCATGGCGACCTTGCAATCCGACGTGCTGGTTGTCGGCGGCGGCCTGGCCGGCATCGTCACCGCGCTCGAGTTGCTGCGCGCGGGGCGGCGCGTCGCGCTGGTCGATCGCGACACGCCCGAGCGTTTCGGCGGTCTGGCGCTCTGGGCGTTCGGCGGCATGGCGCTGGTGGGCACGCCGCAGCAGGCGCGCGCGGGGATTCCCGACACGCCGGAACGGGCGCTCTCCGACTGGGTCCGCTTCGGCGAACTCGACCCTGCCGACAGCTGGCCGATGCAATGGGCGCGCCACTACGTGGAGCATTCGCGCGGCCAGGTGTACGACTGGCTGGTGCGCGAGGGCGTGAAGTTCATGCCCGCCGTGAACTGGGTCGAACGCGGCCGGTACGGCGACGGAAACCGCCTGCCGCGTTACCACATCGTCTGGGGCACCGCGCGCCACATGACGCAGCGCCTGATCGCCGCGCTGCTGCGCGAGGCGGGCGAGGGCGGGCGCCTCACGCTGCTGCACCGGCACCGCGTCACCGCGCTGGAGGGCAGCGGCGCACGCGTCGCGGGCGCGCTCGCGATCGACGAGACCACCGGCGCCGAACTGCGGCTGCAGGCCCCGGCCGTGGTGCTCGCGATGGGTGGCCTGAACGGCAGCCACGCCGAGGCGCGCGCGAACTGGCCGAAGGACCGCCCCCTGCCCGCCGCGATGCTGAACGGCGCGCATCCGTTCGCCGACGGCCGGCTGCACCATCTCGCGGCCGGCCTGGGCGCGCGCATCACCCACGCGGGCGAGATGTGGAACTACGCAGCGGGCTTTCCGCACCCGTATCCACATTTTCCTGGCCACGGCCTGTCGGCGATTCCGTGCAAATCGGCGCTGTGGCTCGACCATCGCGGCGAGCGCATCGGCCCGGAACCGCTGGTGACCGGCTTCGACACCCATTGGCTGTGCCAGCGCGTCGCCGCGCAACAAAAGCCCTGGACCTGGCATCTGCTGAACTGGCGCATTGCAACCCGGGAGTTCGCGATCTCGGGCGCGGAGCACAACCAGCGCATCCGCGACCGGCAGTTCGCGCTGTTCCTCAAGGAGACGCTGCTCGGCAACCACCGGCTGGTGCGGCAGATGGCGCGGCAGAGCCGACATTTTCTGGTGGCCGACACCTTGCCCGAACTGGCCGCGAAGATGAACCAGCTCACCTGCTCGCACGACGTCGATCGGCAAGTCCTGCAGGCGACCGCGGACGCGTTCGACGCCAACTTCGCGTCCGGCGAGCGGCTGCACGACGACGACCAGATCCGCCGCATCCTGCACGCGCGCAAATGGGGCCCGGACCGCCTGCGCACCGCCAAGCCCGCGCCGTTGCAGCAGAAGGGCGCCGGGCCTTTCATCGCGATCCAGATGCAGCTCGTCACGCGCAAGAGCCTGGGCGGCCTCGCGACCGACCTGCAAAGCCGCGTGCTGGGTGCTGCGGATCAGCCGATCGCCGGCCTGTACTGCGTCGGCGAGGCGGCCGGCTTCGGCGGCGGCGGTGCCTGCGGCAAGCGTTCGCTGGAAGGCACCTTTTTGCCCGGCTGCATCCTGACGGCGCGCGCGGCGGCGCGCTCGATCCAAAATCTTCAATAAAAGTGGCTTTGGCGACCGCCAATCAAGCGCGAATAGCTATCAAAACTAGAGCGAGATCATTCCCATGAACGGCGCACAAGCCCTGCTGAAAACCCTGGCCGATGCGGGCATCGAGGTCTGCTTCACGAATCCCGGCACCAGCGAGATGCACTTCGTCGCCGCGCTCGACGGCGAGCCACGCATGCGCGCCGTGCTCGCGCTGTTCGAGGGCGTGGCCACCGGCGCCGCCGACGGCTACGCGCGCATGGCCGGCAAGCCCGCCGCGACGCTGCTGCACCTGGGCTGCGGCCTGGGCAACGGCCTGGCGAACCTGCACAACGCGCGCAAGGGCAAGGTGCCGGTGCTGAACATCGTCGGCGACCACGCGACCTTCCACGTGAAGTACGACGCGCAGTTGCAGTCCGACATCGAGACCGTCGCGCGCAACGTCTCGCCCGGCTTCGTGCGCACGTCGCAGAGCAGCGCCACGCTGTGCCGCGACGCGGTGGACGCCGTTCGAGCCGCGCGCGGCCTGCCGGGCCAGGTCGCGACGCTGATCCTGCCGGCCGACGTGTCCTGGGGCGAGGGCGCCGTGCCGTGCCCGGCGCCGCCCGCCGCCGCGCCGGCGGCGTTGGATGACGTAGCCGTGCAGGCCATCGCGCAAGCCGTGCGATCCGGCGGCAAGGCGGCGCTGCTGGCCGGCGGGCAGGCGCTGCGCGAGCGCGGCCTGCTCGCGGCCGCGCGCATCGCCGCGCACACCGGCGTGACGCTGCTGGCCGAATGCTTTCCGACGCGCATCGAGCGCGGCGCGGGGCTGCCGGCGGTCGAGCGCGTCGCCTACCTCGCGGAACTGGCCGGGGTGCAGCTCGTCGGCTTCGAGCATCTGATCCTGGTCGATGCGAAGGCGCCGGTGTC
>JAFECV010000397.1 GCA_018241985.1 Pseudomonadota bacterium
GGCCATCGCTCGCCATCGCGCAGGGTCAGGCCGTGCCGGGCCGCGATCCGCAGGAAGTCGTCGCCGCCCATGTCCGCCGGCTCGAAGCCCTGCGCCGAGCCGGCATCGTGGAGCGCGTGGCCGAGGGACTGTGGAAGGTGCCGGATGACCTGCCCGAGCATGGCCGCCGCTACGACGCGCAGCGCCTGGGCGGCGTGGCCGTGGAGCTGAAATCGTACCTGCCCATCGAGCGGCAGGCCCGCGTGATCGGGGCCACCTGGCTCGACCAGCAATTGATTGGCGGGGGTAAAGGGCTGGGCGACCTGGGCTTTGGCGCAGAGGCCAAGCAGACCATGCAGCAGCGCGCCGACTTCCTGGCCGAACAGGGACTGGCCGAACGGCGCGGCCAGCGCGTGGTCCTCGCCCGAAACCTGCTGGGCACGCTGCGCAATCGGGAACTGGCGCAGGCCGGCAAGGACATTGCCGCCGACACTGGTCTCGAACATCGCCCGGTGGCCGACGGCCAGCGTGTGGCCGGCATCTACCGGCGCAGTGTCATGCTCGCCAGCGGACGCTACGCCATGCTAAACGACGGCATGGGTTTCAGCTTGGTGCCGTGGAAACCGGTGATCGAGCAGCGATTGGGGCAACAGATCGCCGCGACAGTGCACGGCGGAACAGCATCATGGGAAGTCGGTCGCCGACTTGGAGTTTCCTTGGGTTAATCGCGATGATACCAACTACCAACGAACCCGATGGCGTGGTCAAACGCTGTCGGCTAGCTTCGCTTTCACGTAGGTTTGCCAACGGCCGGCAAGGCTCTTCTGGTGCATCCAGATACCGACACCGAGCAGCACAACCGCGGCAAACACGGCGGAAAAGCCTTTCGTCATCTCACGGCTGGCGCCGCTCAGCTCGACAACATAAGTGGCGACGGCCCAGGTTAACCCGCCAGAGGCCAGCGCGGCAACCCAACCCGCATGGACATAGGGCAGAACGTCAGTGCGATCTGCCTTCTTGAGGAGCGCTACCATCGCCACAACCATCAGCAGGACCTCCAGCCCCTCACATAGCAAGATCGTCAGCGCGCTCAGGAAAAAGGTCGAGACAGCGTCGCTGGAGCCGCTCAGCGCATTCTGCGCCTCGTCAATCTGTGATTGCAACTGTTGCGCAATCGCATGGACCTGCTCCACCTGGCTGGCGTTCACGGCGTTGCGATAGAGCCTCGTCGCTTGCTCGATGTCCTGAAAGAGCGTCTGGCTTTTTTTTGCGACTGACCCGTCCTGCCCAGCGTTGACACAGGTGCCTATAATCGATAAATGCTTCCGTCATTGCGCAAGGCGTTGCTCTGGCTGGCGATCCTGATGCTTCCGCTCCAGGGAATTGCTCGCGTCGGTATGGCCGTGATGCCGATGACCAGCCATCAATTCGCCGCGATGACCAGCATGGTCGAGATGCCGACGGTGTCGGCGCGCGCTGACGCGGACCGGCACCCCATGTCCATGCCCTGCGCCGACAAGCAGTCCGGTTGCAAGGACGTTCACGGAATGGGCGCCTTGAACTGCGTGCTCTCGGCGGTCTGCGGCCTGACGGCAGGGCCGGTGGTGGCGATTGCTTCCATCGTTGCGCCAAGCGCGCGTCCCATGCCGACACCGATGCGACTCGGTGTCCGGGTCGCTTTCCTCACCGGGGCCCCCGACCGGCCCCCGCGTTCGCTCGTCTGAACCGGTCGCGTCCGGCGTGATGGCGCCGACGTGATTGCGTCGCAAGAGGTTGCTCGCGAGTTGTCGCGGGCAACTAAGACTCCCCAGACCCACTGAGGCGCCTCGCCTCGGACTTCGCGCTCGCCACTTCGCGACTTGCGTCAGCGCATGGCGTCCGCAAAACGCTGATGAGACCAAGATGAAATCGAAAATTCCGCAAATGCTCCGCCTCATCGTGAGTTTCTCGATGGCGGCCGTGGCCGTATCCGCGCACGCGGCAGGATCCCTCACGATTCAGCATGCGTGGGCACGTCCGACCGTCGCCGGCCAGCCGGTGGCCGCCGCCTACATGGACATCACCAGCGAGCGCGATGCCGTGCTGCTGGAGCTGCGCAGCGACGCAGCCCAGGCCGTGCAGGTGCATTCCATGAGCGAAAAGGACGGCGTGATGCGCATGCGCCAGGTCGATCGGGTGAAGCTTCAGGCGGGCAAGCCGGTGCGCCTGACTCCCGGCGGGATGCATCTGATGCTGCTCGACCTGAAGCATCCTTTGCGGGTTGGCGACACCATCGGCATCGATCTCATCTGGTCCGATGCTGCGGGAGGCCGCCACACGGACCACATCGCCGTTCCGGTGCGCACCAGCGGCGACGCGGAGGACACACGATGAAACGACGGCCGCTGCTCGCCGCGGCGTGTACCGCGCTGCTGTCCGCGTGCGGGCGGAAGGCGCCGCCGTCGTTCGCGTCAACGGACATTACGGGCGTGCCTTGGGGGAAGGATTTCCACCTGACCGATCACCGAGGCCGGCCGCGAACGCTGGCAGATTTCCGTGGCAAGGTGGTGATGCTGTTCTTCGGCTACACGCACTGTCCAGACGTGTGCCCGACCTCGTTGACCAACATGGCCCGCGTGCGCAAGCTCCTCGGGCCTGATGGCTCCCGTGTTCAGGGACTCTTCGTCACACTGGACCCGAAGCGAGACACGCCGCAGGTGTTGGCGCAGTACGTTCCCGCCTTTGACCCCGGTTTCCTCGGGTTGTATGGCGACAAGCAGGCGACTGCTGCCGCGGCGGCGGACTTCAAGGTCTTCTTCGCGGCACAGAAACCGGACGAAGGCGGCAACTACACGATCGATCACAGCAGCGGGATCTTCGTTTTCGATCCGCAGGG
>JAFECV010000398.1 GCA_018241985.1 Pseudomonadota bacterium
TGGTAGCCGGCGAACCAGGTGTCGAGCGCATCGTTCGTCGTACCGGTCTTGCCGTAGATGTCGGGGCGCGGGTCCGGGTCGCTGCCGTACAGCGTGACCGAGTCGAACGCGGTGGACAGGCGCTTGGCCGGCATGCCCTCGGACAGCAGCTTGAAGCGCCGGTTCGTGCGGAACGCGTCGCCTTCGCCGGCGAACATCCGGGTCGGGTCCTCGCCCTCGCGCTTGAACGCGAAGGTGCCGGCGGTGTACGGGTAGCTGCCCGGCACGTTGTCGAGCATCAGCCACTCGAGCAGGTCGCCGTGGTCGTGGTAGCGCGGCAGCACGACCTTGCGCACGGTCGTGCCCGACAGGCTCTGCGTGGTGAGCGCGGTGCGGATCTCCTTGTCGCGGATCTTCACCACGTATTCGTCGCCGGCGTAGGCCAGTTTCATCTGCGGCCATTGCGCGAGCAGCTTCTTCGCCGCGGCGTCCAGCTTCTCCTCGCGCTTGCCGGCGAGATCGAGCGCCGCCTCGGCCGCCGGCGCGCGCTCCGGCTTGTCGACCTGCAGCATCGCGGCGGCGCCGCGCAGCTGCTGGATTTCGCGCGCGATCTGCGCCTGCGCGCGCGCCCTGGCCTTGTAGCCGCGCACCGTGTCGGCGATCTCGGCGAGATACCGCACGCGCGGCGCCGGCACCACCGGCGTCTGGTTCGTGCTGTGCCGGCCTTCGACCCGCGGCAGCGTGGATTTGGCGGCCGGCAGGCCGAGCGCGACGAGCCGCGGCAGCAGCGCCTGGTACAGCGCGGTCACGCCGTCGTCGTTGAAGCGCGAGGCCATCGTGCCGAACACCGGCATCTCGTCGCGCGACTGCTTGAACGCCTCGCGGTTGCGCTGCACCTGCTTGGCGACGTCGCGCAGCGCGTCCATCGCGCCCTTGCGGTCGAACTTGTTGATCGCGACGAATTCGGCGAAGTCGAGCATGTCGATCTTCTCGAGCTGGCTCGCCGCGCCGAACTCGGGCGTCATCACGTACAGCGGCACGTCGACGTGCTTGACTACGCCTGAGTCGCCCTGGCCGATGCCCGAGGTCTCGACGACCACCAGGTCGAAGCCCGCGCACTTCGCCGCCGCGATCACGTCGGGCAGCGCGGCGCTGATCTCCGAGCCGGCCTCGCGCGTCGCCAGGCTGCGCAGGTAGACGCGCGGGCCGCTGCTCCACGGCTGGATCGCGTTCATCCGGATCCGGTCGCCGAGCAGCGCGCCGCCGCTCTTGCGCCGGCTCGGGTCGATCGAGATCATCGCCACGTGCAGGCTGTCGCCGCGGTCCAGCCGCAGGCGCCGGATCAGCTCGTCGGTCAGGCTCGACTTGCCGGCGCCGCCGGTGCCGGTGATGCCGAGCACCGGCACCTTGCGCCCCGCGGCCTCCTTGCGCAGCGCCTGCACCAGCGCCGTCGGCTTCGCGCCGGCCGGCGCGGCTTCGAGCGCGGTGATCAGCTGCGCGAGCGCGCGCCAGGCGCGGTCGCCGTGGCCCTGGATCGCGGCGAGGTCCTTCGGCGCGAACCCCGACAGGTCGCGGTCGCACAGCATCAGCATCTCGCCGATCATGCCGGCCAGGCCCATGCGCTGGCCGTCCTCGGGGCTGTAGATGCGCGCGACGCCGTATTCCTGCAGCTCGCGGATCTCGGGCGGCACGATCACGCCGCCGCCGCCGCCGAACACCTGGATCTGCTCGCCGCCGCGCTGGCTCAGCAGGTCGACCATGTACTTGAAGTACTCGACGTGCCCGCCCTGGTAGCTGCTCACCGCGATGCCCTGCACGTCCTCCTGCAGCGCGGCGGTCACGATCTCGTCGACGGATCGGTTGTGGCCGAGGTGGATCACCTCCGCGCCCATGCCCTGCAGGATGCGGCGCATGATGTTGATCGCCGCGTCGTGCCCGTCGAACAGGCTGGCGGCGGTGACGAAGCGCACCTTGTTGCTCGGGCGGTAGCTGGCAAGGGCCTGGTACTCGGCGGACAGGTCGGTCATGGTGTCTCGCGGGTTGTGTGGAAGCGGCGGGAATGCGGGGCGCACCGGCTGGGAATTCGCGGCGGCGCCCCGCGCGGTCGGGGTTTTCGGGGGGTGGCCGATCGTAATTGACGTTTACGTAAACGTCAATCCAGAGCTTCCAGCCCTGTCGGCCCTTCCGGCCCTTCCGGCGCCAGCACCGGTCTCCGGCTCACGACGCGCGCCGCGATGCACATGCCGAGCGCCAGCGCCACCACGAACACCACGGTGCCGGCACCGCCGGTCAGCACCGACGCGATCGCCGGCCCTGGGCAGTAGCCGCTCAGGCCCCAGCCGACGCCGAACAGCGCCGCGCCGAGCAGCAGCCGGGCGTCGACGTCGCTGCGGCCCGGCAGCCGGAACCGGTCCGCGAGCCAGGGCCTGCGCCCCGGCCGCGGCGTGACCGCGAACGCGATGAGCGACACCGCGACCGCGCCGGCCATCACGAACGCGAGACTCGGGTCCCAGCGGCCGAAGCGCGCCGCATCCACCAGCCCGCCGACGTTCAGAAAGCCGATCACGCGCGCCGGCTCGGTCATGCCCGACAGCACCAGCCCGACCGCGAACAGCGCGCCGCTGAGCAGCGCGAGCAGCCATCGTATGATGATCATTTCAGTCTCCTGCGGCTCAAGCCAAGGCGAGATGCGCGAGGTGCGCTATGAATACAGTAGCAACCCCGGTCGCCATGAAGGTCAGCGTCGCGACCAGCGAGCGCGCGGACCGGCGCCCGAGCCCGCAGACTCCATGCCCGCTGGTGCAGCCGGAGCCGAGCACGGTGCCGAAGCCGACCAGCAGCCCGGCCACGGCCAGGAGCGGCAGCGGCCGCG
>JAFECV010000399.1 GCA_018241985.1 Pseudomonadota bacterium
CGATGCTCAGTGGCTTGGCGCTGCCTGAAGCGGCAGCACAGGGATCATCCGACTCGGTGCCCGCGCATCACGACCATGGGCACGGCGACTATGGACACAGCGGCCATGGACATGACGACCCGGCCCATGGTTCCCAGTTCGACACCTGGTCGTGTCGTCCCACCCGGGTGTTCGAAGAGGCCGATCTGCGCGCCTGGCTCGCTGCGCCGCCCGCCGGCCTGCTGCGGCTCAAGGGCGTCTTGCGCACCGCATCGGCCGGCGGCGAGCCCGGCTGGTCGGAGCTTCAGTTCGCGGGCCGGCACGGAACGCTGCGCAAGGCGGCCGCCCCGGCCAGCGGCGCTGCGCTGGTCGCGATCAGCCTGCACGGACAGCTTCCGACGGCCGCGCTTTCGGCGACGTTCGGCACCAGCAACTGAACGCAGCAGCAGAAATGCCCGACGTCCCGCGGCGACGCGACGCGGGACGCCAAGCCCTTTTTCGTCCGACTCAGGACACGACCTGGTAGTACAGGTTCTGCGGATGCTTCGCCTGCGCGAAGAAGAACCAGCGCTCGGCAAGCAGCCCCGGGATCTGCAGCAGGATCGCCAGCACCCATGCGGGCGCGCCGCCTCCAGCGACTCCCCACAACGCGCAGAGCGCCGGCAGCACGAAGCAGAGCACGATGAATGCAGCCTTCACCTGCCTGAGCGCGGCGGCGGTGCGGCCATGGAAGAATTCGCGCGTATTGAACGCACCGGCCGACATCCCCATCGACTTCTGCCGCAGATTGCTGGCATGGATGCCGGTGGCGGACTGCAGCGTCGACTTGTGCTTCAGCGCCGCATTGCGGCGCAGCGACAGCCAGCGCGCGAGCCAGGCGAGCAGCGTGACGACCAGCGCGAACGGCCCGGCCGCGCGCACCAAGTCCGACTCGCCGTACAGCGAGCCGAGCGCGCACGCGGTCAGCAAGCCCGACGACAGGCCGATCAGCACGAAGTTCACCAGGGTCAGCGGCTGCGCCCACTCCTCGATGAAACGCAGGCACGCGTAGATCATCGCGGTGCAGAGCCACAGCAACGCAGCCAGCAGCAGCGCAATCACCGGCAGCGCCGCGGTGTCGATGCCGCTTCGCAAGGCCAGCCACCAGATCACGTTGACGGCGATGAACGCCGGCAGCACGATGACCTCGCGCGAGAGCCACGAAGTGCGCCACATGAAAGCCGCGCGCCATGCACGCTCGGGATGGCCGAGGTGGCCGAACGACGCGCCCAGGCCGATCAGCAACAACACCACCGCGACGACCAGCGCGAGGCTCATGAAGCCGCCGCTGACCGTCAGTCCGGCCAGCCGGGCCAACGCCAGCGTCACCACCAGCCCTTGCGCCAGACCCGCGATCGTGGTGAAGATCACCACCGAGAACGCCGGCTTCATGGCTTACCCACCGGGGGTTCGACGCTACCGGTCACGCGCCGGGGCAGGTATTGGTTCGCCGGGCGCGTTTCCCATTCCGGCATCAGCGCGTAGCCGCCGCGCTCGCGGATCGCGATCGACACCTCGGAGTCCGGGTCCTTCACGTCACCGAACAGCCGCGCCCCGGTCGGGCAGGCCTTGACGCAGGCCGGCCTGCGGTCTTGCGGCGCCAGGTCCTCGTTGTAGATGCGGTCCACGCACAGCGTGCACTTGGTCATCACCTGCCGCTCTTCGTCGATCTCGCGCGCACCGTACGGGCAGGCCCAGGCGCAGTACTTGCACGCGATGCACTTGTCGTAGTCGACCAGCACGATGCCGTCTTCCTTGCGCTTGTAGCTCGCGCCGGTCGGGCAGACCGGAACGCAGGGCGGATCCTCGCAGTGCAGGCAGCTCTTCGGGAAGTGGATGGTCTCGGTGGCCGGATAGCTGCCCGCCTCGTAGGTCTGAACCCGGTTGAAGAACGTGCCGGTCGGCCCGGCCGCGTAGGCGTTGCTGTCGGCCAGCGGACCCGCGGTACCCGAGGTATTCCACTCCTTGCACGAAGTCACGCAGGCATGGCAGCCGACGCAGACGTTCAGGTCGATCACCAGCGCGAGTTGCCGGGCCAGCGTCTCGCCCGGGCGGGCTCGGGCGCTGCGCCGGGGTACCGCGGCATGGCTCGCCGCCGGCGCGGGCGCAGGTGCGGGCGATACGGCTTCGCTCTTCAGCAGATCCTGCAACCAGCGAATCATGGTGCCTTCTTTCGTTTCAACCGGGCCAGGAAATGCCCGCGTCCGGCGAAGTACGCCTGGAATTCCTGCTTCGCGACCTGCGCCATGCCCGGCGCGCGCGGCATGGCGTCGAACTGCGGCAGCGTGGTGTCAGCATGCGGCTCGGCCGGGTAAATCCGCACGCGCACGTCATACCAGCCGGCCTGGCCGGTGATCGGGTCGGAGTTCGACTCCCGCCCCCGCGCCGACGGCAGTTCGTCGCTGATCAGGTGATTCAGCAGGAAGCCTCGGCGCGATTCGTTCGCGTCGGACGCCAATCCCCATGCGCCCGAGGCCTTGCCGATCGCATTCCAGGTCCACACCGTGCCCGGCTCGACCGCTTCGCTGTAGCGCGCCATGCAACGCACCTTGCCCCACGGCGATTCGACGTAGATCCAGCTCCCGTCGTCGACGCCGGCCGTCGCGGCGGTGGCCGGATTCACGAACAGATAGTTCTCGGCGTGGATCTGGCGCAGCCACGCGTTTTGCGAGTCCCAGGAGTGGTACATCGCCATCGGCCGCTGCGTGACCGCGGCCAGCGGATACCGCGCGGTGTCGGTCGCGCTCTGCTCCAGCGGCTCGTACCAGAACGGCAGCGGGTCGAAGTAGCGCTCGATGCGCTCGCGCA
>JAFECV010000039.1 GCA_018241985.1 Pseudomonadota bacterium
AGCAGCGAGGCCTCTACAGGCCCGGCGAAGTAGTGCGCCGCTTGCGTGCCCGGCTCCAGGTCGATCAGCGTGGTGACCGGCTGGCCGTCGCCGCGCGCGCCGGGCAGTTGCGCCACCGGCACCGAATAGACCCGGCCGTTGCTGCCGAAAACGATCAGTTGGTCCACCGTTCGGCACTCGAAGGTGCCGTACAGCGCGTCGCCGGCCTTGAACGCGAAGCTCGCCGCGTCGTGCCCCTGGCCCTGGCGCGCGCGCACCCAGCCTTTCTCCGATACGACCACGGTCACCGGCTCGTCGACCACGCGCACCTCGGCCACCGCCTTCTTCTCCTGCTGGATCAGCGTGCGGCGCGCATCCTGAAACTGCTTCGCGTCCTGCTCGATCTCCTTGATCATCAGCCGGCGCAGCGCGGCCGGGCTGCCGAGGATTTCTTCGAGCTTGCCCTGCTCTTCGCGCAGATCCTTCAGTTCCTGCTCGATGCGGATCGCCTCCAGCCGCGCGAGCTGGCGCAACCGGATTTCGAGGATGTCCTCGGCCTGCCGGTCGGAGAGGTTGAAGCGCGCGATCAGCGCGGCCTTGGGCTCGTCGCTCGCGCGGATGATCGCGATCACCTCGTCGATGTTCAGCAGCACGAGCTGCCGGCCTTCGAGGATGTGGATGCGGTCCAGCACCTTGGCCAATCGGTGCTGCGAACGCCGCGTGATCGTGGTCTGGCGGAACGCGATCCACTCGGTGAGCATCTCGCGCAGCGACTTCTGCACGGGACGCCCGTCGAGCCCGACCAGCGTCAGGTTCACCGGCGCCGAGGTCTCGAGGCTGGTGTGCGCGAGCAGCGCGGTGATCAGTTCCTGCTGGTCGATGCGGCTGGTCTTGGGCTCGAACACGATGCGCACCGGCGCGTCCTTGCTCGACTCGTCGCGCACGACGTCGAGCACCGCGAGCATCGCGGCCTTGAGCTGCGTCTGCTCGCTGCTGAGCGCCTTCTTGCCGGCGCGCACCTTGGGGTTCGTGATCTCCTCGATCTCCTCGAGCACCTTCTGCGTTGAAGTGCCCGGCGGCAGTTCCGTCACGACCATCTGCCACTGGCCGCGCGCGAGCTCCTCGATCTTCCAGCGCGCGCGCACCTTCAGGCTCCCGCGCCCGCCGCGGTACGCCTCCTGGATGTCGGCCGCGGGGCTGATCAACTGGCCGCCGCCGGGGTAGTCGGGCCCGGGCAGCAGCGCGAACAGTTCGTCGTCGGAGAGCTTCGCGTTCTTCACCAGCGCGATGCAGGCGTCGGCGACCTCGCGCAGGTTGTGGCTCGGGATCTCGGTCGCGAGGCCGACCGCGATCCCGGACGCGCCGTTCAGCAGCGAGAACGGCAGCCGCGCCGGCAACTGGCGCGGCTCCTGGGTCGAGCCGTCGTAGTTCGGCATGAAGTCGACCGTGCCCTGGTCGATCTCGTCGAGCAGCAGGCTTGCGATGCGCGCGAGCCGCGCCTCGGTGTAGCGCATCGCGGCCGCGCCGTCGCCGTCGCGGCTGCCGAAGTTGCCGTGGCCGTCGATCAGCGGATAGCGCTGCGAAAAATCCTGCGCCATGCGCACCAGCGCGTCGTACGCGGCCTGGTCGCCGTGCGGGTGGAAGCGCCCCAGCACGTCGCCGACCACGCGCGCGCTCTTGACCGGCTTCGCGCCGCCGGCGCCGGAGAACCCCAGCCCCATGCGCTCCATCGCGTACAGGATGCGCCGCTGCACCGGCTTCTGGCCGTCGCAGGCGTCAGGCAGCGCGCGGCCCTTGACGACGGACAGCGCGTATTCAAGATAAGCGCGCTGGGCATAGTCGCCCAGGGCCAGCGAATCGCCCTCGTCGGGCACGAACATGTCGGGGGTGGTGATGTCGGTCATGCTTCAAAAATGAGAGCTGCTCGCGCTTGATTGGCGGGCGCTACAAGCCAATAAACCTCAAAAACAAGTTCACGTCGACACATCGCCCAGCTCCTGCTCGATGGCCTCGATGCTGGGCAGGCTCGATTGCAAGGTGGCGGGCAGCGCTCGCGTGAGCTCGAAGCTGGAGACGCCAATGGGCTTGTCCATGCCGCGCAGCGCGTACTCGGCCATCACCCGGTCGTGCTGCTGGCACAGGATCAGGCCGATGGTGGACTTGTCGCCCTCGTGGCGCAGCCGGTCATCGACCACGCTGCAATAAAAATTCATCTTGCCCGCGTACTCGGGTTTGAACGGGCCGCGCTTGAGCTCGATCACCACGTAGCAGCGCAGTTTGAGGTGGTAGAAAAGCAAGTCGATGTAAAAGTCCTGATCACCCACATCGAGGTGATATTGCCTGCCGACAAAGGCAAAGCCTTGGCCGAGTTCAAGCAGGAATTTTTCCAGGTGCGCGATCAGGCCCACCTCCAGTTCGCGCTCGTGGAAGTCCTTCTCCAGCGTCAAGAAGTCGAACAGGTACGGGTCTTTCAGTGTCTGCTGCACCAGGTCGGATTCCGGCTTGGGCAGGCGCAAGGCAAAGTTGTTGGCGGTGCGGCCCTGGCGCTGACGTGCCGTCGTCTCGATCTGCATGACCAGGATGTTGCGGCTCCAGCCATGCTCCAGCGCGGCCTGCATGTACCAGCGGCGCGTCGCATGGTCTTTGACCTTGGCCATCAACTCCGCATGGTGTCCCCAGGGCAAGGCCAGAATCAGCTCTATCGGAAAAAGTGCCACAGGCTGCGGCACTTTTGCCGCGGATTCGATTTGTGCCACAGCCTGTGGCACAAATTCCAACTGCGCGTATTCCCGGTAAAAAGCCAGCATCCGTTTGATGTTGCGCTCGGAAAAGCCCTTCTCCTCCGGCATCTCATTGTGCAAATCACGCGCCAAGCGGGGAATGACGCCGGTGCCCCAGCCCTCCTGCTGTTGGCGCTGATCGATCACCCGGCCAATATCCCAGTACAGGCGGATCAGCTCCGCATTCACCGCCAGCACGGCACGCACCTGCGCTTGGCGCACGCGCTGCTTGATATCGGCCAATAGGCTGGCGTACAGCGTGGAAGCGGGCACCCGCTCGTCTTTTTTCATCTCTTGGCCACCAGATCCAGAAAACCGCTGACCGCCTCGATGGCCTGCTCAACTTCCCGCTTCGGAAAATTGGCCGCTCAGATATCGATCTCCACCGCGTCGCCGTGCAGCTCGATCAGTTCGCGGCGCGCTGCGGCTTCGCCCTTGCCCATCAGCCGCGTCATCAGCTCCCGCGTGGCGGCCAGATCCATGCTGCCCAGCCGTACCGGCAAGAGGCGCCGCGTGTCGGGGTTCAGCGTGGTCTCCCAGAGCTGCTCGGCGCTCATCTCGCCCAGGCCCTTGAAGCGGCTGATCTGGCAGCGCTCGCGCGCGACGCCTTCCTTCCCGGTCTTGTCGAGGATCGCGGCGAGTTCGCCGTCGTCGAGCGCGTAGACCTTGGACGCCGGCTTCTTGCCGCGCGCCGGCACATCGACCCGGAACAGCGGCGGGCGCGCGACGTAGACATGGCCGGCGTCGACCAGCTTCGGGAAATGGCGGAAGAACAGGGTCAGCAGCAGCACCTGGATGTGCGAGCCGTCGACGTCGGCGTCAGACAGGATGCAGACCTTGCCGTAGCGCAGATTGCTCAAGTCGACGTCGTCGTCCGGCCCATGCGGGTCGACGCCGATCGCGACCGAGATGTCGTGGATCTCGGTGTTCGCGAACAGGCGGTCGCGGTCCACCTCCCAGGTGTTCAGCACCTTGCCGCGCAGCGGCAGGATCGCCTGGCATTCCTTGTCGCGGCCCATCTTGGCGCTGCCGCCGGCCGAGTCGCCCTCGACCAGGAACACCTCGTTGTGCGCGGTGTCGCGGCTCTCGCAGTCGGTGAGCTTGCCCGGCAGCACCGCGACGCCCGAGCCCTTGCGCTTTTCCACCTTCTGGCCGGCGCGCTGGCGGCTCTGCGCGGCGCGGATCGCGAGTTCCGCGAGCCGCTTGCCGTATTCGACGTTCTGGTTCAGCCACAGTTCGAGCGCCGGCCGCACGAACGAGGACACCAGCCGCACCGCGTCGCGCGAATTGAGCCGCTCCTTGATCTGGCCCTGGAACTGCGGGTCGAGCACCTTGGCCGACAGCACGAAGCTGGCGCGCGCGAACACGTCCTCGGGCAGGAGCTTGACGCCCTTCGGCAGCAGCGAATGCAGTTCGATGAAGCTCTTGACGGCGTTGAAGAGGCCGTCGCGCAGGCCGCTCTCGTGCGTGCCGCCGGCGCGGGTCGGGATCAGGTTCACGTAGCTCTCGCGCACCGGCGCGCCGTCCTCGGTGAAGGCCAGCACCCAGGCCGCGCCCTCGCCCTCGGCGAAGCTCTCGCTCGCGCCGTCGGCATAGCCCTCGCCTTCGAACAGCGGGATCACCGGGTCCGCGGCCAGCTCCTGCATCAGATAGTCGCGCAGGCCGCCCTTGTACTGCCAGGCCTGGGTCTCACGCGTCTTCTCGACCTGCAGCGACACGGCCACGCCCGGCATCAGCACCGCCTTGCTGCGCAGCAGGTGCGCCAGTTCGGCCATCGGCAGCGCGCTCGACTCGAAGTACTTCGCATCGGGCCAGACCCGCACGGTGGTGCCGCTCTTGCGGTCGCCGTTGCCTTGCGCGCGCAGCTCGAGCGGCTCGATCGGCTCGCCGCCGGCGAACGCGATGCGCGCGACCTGGCCGTCGCGCCAGCTCGTCGCCTCTAACCGCCGCGCGAGCGCGTTCGTCACCGACACGCCGACGCCGTGCAGGCCGCCGGAGAAGCTGTACGCGCCGCCGCTTCCCTTGTCGAACTTGCCGCCGGCGTGCAGCCGCGTGAACACGAGCTCGATCACCGGCGCCTGCTCCTCGGGGTGCAGGCCGAACGGAATGCCGCGGCCTTCGTCCTCGACACTGATCGAGCCGTCGGCATGGAGCGTCACGCGGATCTTCTTGCCGTAGCCGGCCAGCGCCTCGTCGGCCGCGTTGTCCAGCACCTCCTGGATCACGTGCAGCGGGTTGTCGGTGCGGGTGTACATGCCGGGGCGCTGGCGCACCGGCTCCAGTCCTTTCAGGACGCGGATGGAGGCCTCGCCGTAACTGCCTGGTTCCTTGCTTGCCATGGCGGGGGATTCTAGGTCCGCGCCCGGCGGCGGTTCTTCGCCAGCGCCTCGACGTCACGCGCGATGGCGTCGATCAGTGCGTTCACCCCCAGCTCGAACGTCCGGTCCCAGTCATCGGCCTTGAAGAAGCGCGCGGCCGCGGCCAGACCGGGGCATTCGCGGTCGATGAATGCGCCATCGACCGGTTCCGCCGCCGAGGGTCCCTTGGCGTAGCCGGAGGTTTCGTCCAGGCTGGCACCCGTGAGGTAGTAGCCGATGGCGCGGAAGTAGCGCGCCGCAAGCTCTTCGTCGGGCACAACGTCGCGGATCAGCCTCAGGATCGACTCGATGTAGCGCACGCCGGTCGGCGTGTTCAGACGGTGCACCGCGCGCAATGGGTACATCGCCGGGAACATGTTGGCCGTCGCACGGAATTCGTACATGGCAAAGCGCAGGCGCTCCACGGGCGGGAGTTCCTGCGGCGGCTGCCGGGTAGCCAGCAACATGTGGTCGACCATGGCATCGAGCAGGTGCTGCTTGCTCGGGAAGTGGTGGTACAGGCTCATCGCCTCGCAGCCCAGGCGCTCCGCCACGCGCCGCATGCTCAGCACCGACAGCCCGTTCTCCGCCACCTCGTCCAGCGCGGCCTGCACGATGCGTTCGCGCGACAGCGGCTGCCCCGCGTCCCGCTCATCGGATTTTCTTCTCGCCATGCTTGACATCTTACAGTGTAAGACTAAACTGAATTTTACCTTACACCGTAAGAAAGGAGCGCGACATGGAAACCGCCGACCTGATCGGCCTGCTGGTGCCGGCCACCTATCTCGTGATGCTTGCCATCGAATCGCGATGGTCTGCGCGCGCCTTTCCACCGCGCAAGGGCTGGCGCTGGCTGGGTATCGGCTTCCTGCTGTTGATCGGCACCGCAGGCGCCACGGTGCCCTTGGTCCTACCGCTGGACTGGATGGCGGCGCACCGCTGGATGGACGGAACGCCGCTCGGCGCCGCGGGCGGCGCGCTCGCGGGGTGGTTGGTCCTCTCCTTCATCGCCTTCGTCTTGCACCGTGCCTATCATGCCTTCTCGCCACTGTGGCAGCTGGGCCACCAGCTGCACCACAGCCCGCAGCGCGTCGACATCTCGGGATCGGCCTTTTTCCATCCGGTGGAGATGGTGCTGCAGGTGCTGATGCAGTTATTCGTCACCGTAATCGTGCTGGGCCTGGACCCGATTGCGGCCGCGCTGGTGGGCTACATCGCGGCCTTCCACGGCATGTTCCAGCACTGGAACGTACGCACCCCTCGATGGCTGGGATATTTCATCCAGCGGCCGGAATCGCACTGCGTGCACCACCGCATGGGCGTGCACACTTGGAACTATGCCGACTTTCCACTGTGGGACATCGTGTTCGGGAGCTTTCGCAATCCGCGCGAGTTTCGCGGTGAATGCGGCTTCGAGGCACCCGACGACCATCGCGTGGTTGCCATGCTGAGCTGGCGCGACGTGAACGCGTTCCGCTACGGCAATGGCAACCGCGGCGTCCGTGCCGGCACGCCGACGCGCGCACCGGGAGAACTCGCATGACCGCGGATGACGCCCGCGCACTGGCCTGCAAGCTGGTTCGCTTCCTGGAGACCGGCGAGGCGCCGGCTGGACTGTTCGACCAGGGTATGGTGTGCGATTTCACCCCGCCGAAATGGCATGTCCACACGCGCGGCGCGCAGGCCATGATCGCGCTGCGCCGCCAGAGCCATCCGGCAGTGGGACAGGTGCCCGTCTGGCGCTGCGACCCCACGCCCAGCGGCTTTGTGCTGGAGGTGCAGGAGCGCTGGCACGACCAGGGCCAACACTGGTATTGCCGGGAGATGATGCGGGCCGACGTGGATCCGGCCACCGGCTCGATCCGGCAACTGAGCGTGTATTGCACGGGTGACTGGGACGAGGCGCTGCAGGCGCGCCACGCCGCCTCCGGCGACGCGCCGCCCCGGACCTGAGTAAGGTAGGCGTCCAGCCGGAGCGGTACCGGTGTTCACGGTGGGCGTGTTCGCCGCCGCGCTGATCAAACGACCAGTGCGCGTGCAGCCGTTTGTGCGGCCTGCCCCGCGGGTCGCCTGTGCAGACGACAATCGAAGGCATGGAAACGTCGCGCCACCCAAGGATCGAGCACGCCGCCCGACTGGCCGGCGGCCAGGGCGCATCGCCCTGGGTGCAACGCTGGTCGCATCTGGTGCCGGCCGGCGGCACGGTGCTCGACGTCGCCTGCGGGCAGGGCCGGCACCTGCGCTGGTTTTATGAACGAAATCACGCTGTAGTGGGCGTCGATCGTTCGCAGGATGCTCTCGATTTCGTAGCAGACCTGAAGCGGGCCGGGCGCGCGGAGCTGATCTGCGCCGACCTGGAGAGCGGCCCGTGGCCGCTCGCCGATCGGCGCCGGTTCGACGCGGTCGTCGTCACGAACTACCTGTGGCGTCCGCTGCTGCCGCGGCTGGTCGAGAGCGTCGCGCCCGGCGGCGTGCTGATCTACGAGACCTTCGCCGTCGGCAACGAGACGGTCGGCCGGCCGTCGCGCGCCGACTTTCTGCTGCAGCCGGGCGAGCTGCTGGCCGCCTGCGCGGCGCTGCGGGTGGTCGCGTACGAGGACGGTTTTCTTGACCGGCCGGCGCGCTTCGTGCAGCGTATCGCGGCAGTGCATCCGTTGCCCGGCGCGCAGCCGGAGCGCTACCTGCTCGACGCTGGGCGGGTTCGGTAAAATGCCCGTTTCCCCGTAAAGAGCGACGGACATGACCCCGATTACCGGCAGCATCGTTGCCCTGGTGACCCCGATGCAGGAAGACGGCAGCGTGGACTACCCCGCGCTGCGCAAGCTGATCGACTGGCACATCGCCGAGGGCACGGACTGCATCAGCGTGGTCGGCACCACCGGCGAGTCGCCGACGGTGAACGTCGAGGAGCATTGCGAGATCATCCGCGTGTCGGTCGAGCAGGCGAAGAAGCACGGCGCGCGGCCGGTCCCGATCATGGCCGGCTGCGGCGCGAACTCCACCGCGGAAGCGATCGAACTCACGCGCTTTGCGAAAGAGGTCGGCGCCGACTGCCACCTGCAGGTCGTGCCCTACTACAACAAGCCGGGCCAGGAAGGCCAGTACCGACACTTCAAGGCGATCGCCGAGGCGGTGGACCTGCCGATGGTGCTGTACAACGTGCCCGGCCGCTCGGTCGCCGATCTGCAGCACGACACCGTGCTGCGCCTGGCGCAGGTGCCGGGCATCGTAGCCATCAAGGAAGCGACCGGCGACATCGAGCGCGCGCAATGGCTGCTGCGCGACCTGCCGAAGAGCTTCTCGGTGTATTCGGGCGACGACCCGACCGCGGTCGCGCTGATGCTGTGCGGCGGCCAGGGCAACATCAGCGTCACCGCGAACATCGCGCCGCGCGCGATGCACGAGCTGTGCGTCGCCGCGATCGCCGGCGACGCGCGCCGCGCGATGGACATCCAGCGCCGGCTGATGCCGCTGCACAAGCACCTGTTCGTCGAAGCCAACCCGATGCCGCTGAAGTGGGCGATGGCCCGCCTGGGCCTGTGCGGCGGTACGATGCGCCTGCCGATGACCCCGATCGCGCCGGCGAGCCAGGCCGTGGTCGAAGCCGCGCTGCGCGCGTCCGGCCTGCTGTGATCCTCCCCACATCCCATTCATGAAGCTGAAACTGAATCGGTGCACCCGACCGGCGCTGCTGGTCCTGGTCGCGGTGGCGCTTGGCGCCTGCTCGTCGCTGCAGGGCGACAAGATCGACTACAAGAGCGCGAGCTCGGCGCCGGGCCTCGAGGTGCCGCCGGATCTGACGCAGCTCGCAACCGACAACCGCTACGCGATCCCCGGCGCGGCGGTGACCGCGAGCGGCTACCAGAATGCACAGGCCAAGGCGACGGCGGAGCAGCCGGGCGTCGCGCCGAACGCGATCGGCGACATTCGCATCGAGCGCGACGGCAATGACCGCTGGCTGGTGGTGAACCGCCCCGCGGACAAGCTGTGGGAACCGGTACGCGAGTTCTGGCAGGAGAACGGTTTTCTGCTGACGCAGGATGACCGCAAGCTCGGCGTGATGGAGACCGACTGGGCCGAGAACCACGCCAAGCTGCCGCAGGACATCATCCGCCGCACGATCGGCAAGGTGTTCGGCTCGTTGTACGACACCGGCGAGCGCGACAAATTCCGCACCCGGTTCGAGCAGGCGGGCCCCGACACCACCCACATCTACATCAGCGAGCGCAGCATGGTCGAGGTCTACAGCGACTCGCAGAAGACGCAGACCGTCTGGCAGCCGCAGCCACCCGATCCGGGGATCGAAGCCGAATTCCTGCGGCGCCTGATGATCAAGCTCGGCGCCACGCAGCAGCAGTCGAAGGAGTTGCTGGCCACCGCCGCCGTGGTCAAGCCGGTCGCGCGCGTGACCACGCTGAACGACCAGCCGGTGCTGCAGATGGGCGAGGACTTCGAGCGCGCATGGCGCCGCGTCGGGCTGACGCTGGACCGCGCCGGATTCACCGTCGAGGACCGCGACCGCAGCAAGGGCCTGTACTACGTCCGCTACGTCGACCCGACCGTGCAGGCCAAGGAGCCGGGCTTCTTCTCGCGCATGTTCGGCGAGAAGGCGACGAAGAACCCGCCGCATCAGTTCCGCATCGCGCTGCAGAGCCAGGGCAATTCGACCACGGTGTCGGTGCAGGACCCGAACGGCGCGCCCGACACCTCGGCCAACGCGAAGCGCATCGTCCAGGTCATCGCCGACGATCTGAACTGAAAAAGCCGCTGCGCCATGCTGAGATTCATCAGCCTGGGCAGCGGCAGCTCCGGCAATGCGACGCTGGTCGAGGCCCAGAGCGGCACGCTCACCACGCGCCTGCTGATCGATTGCGGCTTTGCGCTGCGGCAGCTCGATGCACGGCTCGAGCGCGCGGGGCTCGCGGCCGGGCAGATCGATGCGGTGTTCGTCACGCACGAGCACAGCGACCATGTCGGCTGCGCGGTCCAGCTCGCGCGGCGCGAACGCATTCCGCTGTGGACCAGCCATGGCACCTGGGCGGCGCTGGGCCAGCCGGAACCGGGCGAATCTGGCGGCGTCGCGCGCGACGGCCAGGCGATCGCCCTC
>JAFECV010000003.1 GCA_018241985.1 Pseudomonadota bacterium
AATGGTTTGACTCATGATGCTCCTTGTTTGATAGCGGACCGCGAACGATTGGTGCCGGCTCAGGCCCTGTTTTGTTCAAGAATCAGGTGACCCACGGCCGTGTTCGAAGCGGGCACATGGTAGAAGCGGTGCGCGACCTTAGCCGCCGGCCCGCCGGCGACATCGGCCATCGCGCCACGCGCAATGAGCCACATCACGAGCTCGATGCCCTCGCTGCCGGCCTCGCGCACGTACTCGATGTGCGGGACCTTGGCCAGTTCCGCCGGTTCGGCGATCAGCCGATCGAGGAAGCGCTTGTCCCACTCGGCGTTGATCAGGCCGGCGCGCGGCCCTTGCAGCTGGTGGCTCATGCCGCCGGTGCCCCAGATCTGCACGTTCAGGTCTTCGTCGTACGACTCGACCGCCTTGCGGATCGCCTGGCCGAGCGCAAAGCAGCGCTGGCCCGACGGCACCGGGTACTGCACCACGTTGACCGCGAACGGAATCACCGGGCACGGCCACGCGCCCGCCTTCGGGTCCTGCTCGCCGCACATCAGCGACAGCGGCACGGTCAGGCCATGGTCGACGTCCATCCTGTTGACGATGGTCAGGTCGAAGTCCTGCTGGATCACCGACTGCGCGATGTGGCTCGCAAGCGTCGGGTGGCCGACGACCTTCGGCACCGGGCGCGGACCCCAGCCCTCGTCGGCGACGGCGAACTCGGCCGCGGTGCCGATCGCGAAGGTCGGAATCAGCTCCAGGCTGAACGCGGTCGCGTGGTCGTTGTAGACCAGAAAGATCACATCGGGCTTGTGCTCCTTCATCCAGCGCTTCGAGAATTCGTAGCCCTGGAACAGCGGCTGCCAGTACGGCTCGTGAGTCTTGTGCAGATCCATCGCCGCGCCGATCGCCGGCACGTGCGAGGTGTAGACGGAGGCTGTGATCTTGGCCATGTCGGTCCTTAAAGAAGCTTGCCGCTGCCGTGGCCCTGCGGCTGGTTCTGCGGCTGGGCGCTGCCATCCTCGCCGGTGTAGCGGTTGCCCTCGACCGAGCGGCCGCCGGCGACCATCATGTCGCGGTACTCCTGCTCGGTCATGCCGGTCATCGACCCGGCCATCTGCTGGAAGCTCTTGCCGTGCGTCGCGCCCAGCTTCGCCAGGAAGTAGATGTTGCCGCCGAGCCGGATGCAGCGATTCAGGTCCGCGGCCAGCACGGCCTCTTTCTGCTCCTCGCTCATCGGCCATTCGTCCAGCACCTTGCGCGGATCGGCCTTGAAGCGCTCGCGGTTCGCCGGCTGCATCAGGCTCATGCAGAACTGATTCAACCAATAGCCCTTGCGGCTCTGGTCCGCGTCGAAGATCACCGTGCCGGGCACGTCCAGATAGGGTTTCGAGAGTGACATCGCAATCAGCCTTTCTTCACTTCCTCGGGCCAATAAAGGCGCATCGGATTCTCGACCAGCAGTTTTCGCTGCAGCTCGGGCGTGGCCGCGATCTGCGGGATGTAGTCGACCAGCAGGCCGTCGTCGGGCATGTGGTTCTTCAGGTTCGGGTGCGGCCAGTCGGTGCCCCACAGCACGCGGTCGGGAAATTCCTCGACGATGCGGCGCGCGAACGGCACCACGTCGCGGTACGCATGCTGCTCGCCGTTCAGCGCGGGCGGGCCGGATACCGACAGGCGCTCGGGGCAGCTCACCTTGCTCCAGACGTTCGCATGCTCGCGCATGAACTTCAGGAACAGCGCGAACTCGGGACCATCGATGGGTTTGCTGACATCGGGCCGGCCCATGTGATCGACGACTACCGTGGTCGGCAGCGCGGTGAAGAAGTCCCACAGCTCGGGCAGGTCCACCGCCTCGAAGTAGATCACCACGTGCCAGCCGAGTTTCGCGATGCGGCCGGCGATCTCCATCAGCTCGTCCTTCGGCGTGAAGTCGACGAGGCGCTTGACGAAGTTGAAGCGCACGCCGCGCACGCCGGCCGCGTGCAGCCGCTGCAGTTCGTCGTCGGTCACGCTGCGGCGCACGGTCGCGACGCCGCGCGCCTTCCCGCCCGACGCCTGCAGCGCATCGACCAGCGCCCGGTTGTCGGCGCCGTGGCAGGTCGCCTGCACGATCACGTTGCGCGCAAACCCCAGGTGGTCGCGCAGTGCGAACAGCTGCGCCTTGCTCGCATCGCACGGCGTGTACTTGCGCGCGGGCGCATAGGGGAACTGCTCGCCGGGGCCGAACACGTGGCAATGCGCATCGACGCTGCCCGCGGGCAGCACGAAGCGCGGTTGGCTCGGGTTGGCGTACCAGTCGAGCCAGCCGTCGGTCTTGGTGAAATCGCCCGTCGTGGGTTTGCTCATCGTGATCCGTCCTTGTGGTCCGTAACTTGCGCAAGGGTGTGCGCGGAGATCGAGAAATTCCCATAGCCGTCGGGATCGAACGATCCGCCGTGCGCCTGCACCCCGACGTCCACCAGATACGGGCGGCCCGCCGCGATCGCGGCCTTGGCGCGGGCGAGCGCAGCGGCCAGCCGCTCGGGGTCGGTGACGCGTTCCGCGTCGACGCCGTAGCCTCGGGCCAGGCTGACGAAATCGATCTCGGGGCGCAGCAGCGACACGCCCGGATAACGTCCGGTGGCGGCCATGCGCCCGGCATAGCGCGCCATGTTCATCCGGTTCGCCTGGTACTGCGCGTTGTTCAGGATGACGTACGCGACCGGCGCTGCATAGCGCGCCGCCGACCAGAGCGCCTGGATCGAGAAGTTCGCACTGCCGTCGCCGGAGACGCACCAGGTCTCGGGGCCCGGGCGGCCGAGCGCGACGCCGATCGCCGCCGGCAGCCCCCAGCCCAGCACGCCGCTCGAGGTGCCGAACGCGTGCCGGCGCCGCGCGACCGGCAGCGCGTGGTCTATCGTCAGGTAGTCCTGCGCCACGTCGAGCGCCGTCACCGCTTCCAGCACCAGGTTCGCGTCGCTGCTCATCGCGCGATCGAGTTCGCCGAACAGCCGGCTGAGCGCGATCGGCGCACTGCCGGCCTCGCGCGCCTGCGCCTCTTCCAGGCGCCGCCGGCGCGCGGCAGCGTAGTCGGCAAGCCACGCACGCCGCGCACGCAGCAGCGGCGTCTCGAGATCGCACGCGCGCAGCGCCTGCAGCACCGCGGCGGCCGTGCTCTTGATGTTCGCGAGCGCGGCGGAGTCGACCGGATAGTTGCGGGCGACCTCGGTCCAGTCCTGACCGGTATGGAAGATCTTCGCGGAACGATCGACGATCACGCCCTCGTTCCGCGGCCGCTTGAACATGTGGCCGCCCAGGCTCCAGAACACGTCGGCCCGGCGCGGCAGTTCAGGGTCCTGCAGCAGCACGGTTCCGGCATAGCTCGGGTGGCGGGTCGGGTAGACCATCCCCATTTCCCACGAGGTCACGACCGGCACGCCGACCGCGTCGGCGATCGCCATCAATTCGGCGCTGACCTCGTCCCGGATCGCCTCATTGCCGAGCAGGATCAGCGGGCGCTCGGCGGCGAGCAGCCCATCGACGATCGCGGTGACATGCTCGGGCGGCGGCAGCACGGCACGCGACACGCGCGATTTGTCGCGCGGCAGGATTTCCGTCTCGGCGATGCGCCGCTCGAACAGATCCTTGGAGAAGGTGACGAAGGTCGGCCCACCCGGGGGCGCTTCCGCCAGCAGCACCGCGCGGCGCAAGCTCGCCGCGATCGTCGCCGGGTCCATCACGTCCCAGGTCCACTGCGTGTACTGCTGCGGAAAGGCGTGCAGGCCGGGCGACTCGAGGAAGCCGTCGTGGCCGCGGAAATCGGTCGACTGATGACCGGCCGTGACGACCACGGGAATGCGGTCGCGGAAGCTCGCCACCATCTGGCCGAACGCGTAGGCGGCGCCGGCGATCGAATGCAGCGCGACCAGCGGCGTCTGGCCGCTCGCGCGCGCGTAGCCGTCGGCCATCGCCATCGCGACCTGCTCGTGCAGGCAGGTCACGTACTTGAGCGCGCCCTCGCGGTCGACCAGCGCGTCCCACAGCCCGACTTCCTCGGAGCCGGACAGGCCGAACACATAGGGCACGCCCCAATGGATCAGGAATTCGGCGACGACCTCGCCGCCGGTCGCGTTGCGCAGGATCAGCCCGCCCTGCGGCGTCCGCTCGGAGGCGAAATCGCCGCCGGGGCCGGTCGCCGGCTTGGCCGCGTTTTCCAGTCTGGCGGTGTCGGTCATCGCGGTCGTCCGATGGGTTGTCTGTCGAAGCTGCGGCGCTGCGCGTCCGGTCTTCAGTCGATGTAGCGCAGCCCGGCCTTCGCCAGCCCCTCGCGCATCTTGTAGTAGTCGAGGCCAAGCGTGCCGCCGGCAAAGGTCTCGCGCTTGCCGGACTCGTTCGCCTCGCGTTTCTTCGCGGCTTCCAGCGTCTGGGTCGCGCGCGCGGCGGGCACGCAGACCACGCCGTCGTCGTCGGCCACGATCACGTCGCCCGGGTTCACCAGCATGCCGGCGCACACCAGCGGCACGTTCACCGAGCCCAACGTGGCCTTGATCGTCCCTTTCGCGCTGATTGCCTTGCTCCAGACCGGAAAGCCCATCTCGGTCAGCGTCTTCACGTCGCGCACGCCGGCGTCGATCACGAGCGCGCGCGCGCCGCGCGCCTTGAAGCTGGTCGCGAGCAGGTCGCCGAAGTAGCCGTCGGTGCATTCCGCGGTGACGGCGGCGACCACGATGTCGCCGGGCCGGATCTGCTCGGCCGCGACATGCATCATCCAGTTGTCGCCGGGCTGCAGCAGCACGGTGACCGCGGTGCCCGACACCTGCGCGCCGGCATAGATCGGCCGCATGTAGGGCTTGAGCAGACCGACGCGGCCCATCGCCTCGTGCACCGTGGCACTGCCGAAATGCGCGAGCGCATCGGCCGCCTCGCGGTCGGCGCGGTTGATGTTGCGGTAGACGACTCCGAGTTCGTACATGGCTTATTTCCCTTTCGCTTTCAATGCCGCATCCAGGCGCGGATAGACTCGGCGCGCATTGCCCTCGTAGATCTTGTGGCGCTGCTCGGCGCTCAGGTTGGCCGTGGCCTCGACGTAGCGCTTGGTGTCGTCGTAGTAATGACCAGTTTCCGGATCGATGCCGCGCACCGCGCCGATCATCTCGCTCGCGAACAGGATGTTGTCGACCGGAATCACGCGGGTCAAAAGGTCGATGCCGGGCTGGTGATACACGCAGGTGTCGAAGAACACGTTGTGCAGCAGGTGGTCCTTGAGCAGCGGCTTCTTGAGTTCCTGCGCGAGGCCGCGGTAGCGGCCCCAGTGGTACGGCGCGGCGCCGCCACCATGCGGGATCACGAAGCGCAGCGTCGGGAAGTCCTTGAACAGATCGCCCTGGATCAGTTGCATCACCGCGGTCGTGTCGGCGTTGATGTAGTGCGCGCCGGTGGTGTGAAAGCACGCGTTGCACGAGGTGCTGACATGAATCATCGCCGGGATGTCGTATTCGACCATCTTCTCGTAGATCGGGTACCAGTGCCGGTCGGTCAGCGGCGGGCTGTTCCAGTGGCCGCCGGACGGATCGGGGTTCAGGTTGATCGCGACGTTGCCGTACTGCTCGACGCACTTCACCAGTTCGGGAATGCAGGTCTTGGGGTCGACGCCCGGGCTCTGCGGCAGCATCGCCGCCGGCACGAAATGGTCCGGGAACAGCTGGCTCACGCGATGGCACAGCTCGTTGCAGATCGCGGCCCAGGTGGAAGACACCTCGAAGTCGCCGATATGGTGCGCCATGAAGCTCGCGCGCGGACTGAAGATGGTGAGATCCGAGCCGCGCTCCTTCATCTTCGCGAGCTGGTTCGTCACGATCGACTCGCGCAGTTCGTCGTCGGAAATCTTCAGATCGGAAACGCGGGGCTTCGCCGCCGCGTCCTTCAGCCCGGCGATCTGCCGGTTGCGCCAGTTCTCCAGCGCCTTCGGTGCGGTCGTGTAGTGGCCGTGGCAGTCGATGATCATGGTGTCTCCTGGTCTCGTGAAGCGGCGTGCCGATCGAGCCTGCGGCAGCGCTGTCGTTGCGAAGGATTGTCCCGCCGCGCCGCTTGTCACGCCAGAGGGCAAGGTCTCTAGCAGATATAAAATTTGTCGATAGCAGATGGATTCGCATAGCAATTCGTCAGATCGCCAACCATGGACCTGAAGCAGATCGAAGCCTTCGTGCGGGTCGCCGAACTCGGCAGCTTCACCCGTGCCGCGGCCGTGCTCGGCATCGCCCAGCCGGCGCTGAGCCGCCAGGTGCGGCTGCTCGAAGTCGAACTGCGGCAGAACCTGCTCAAGCGCAACGGGCGCGGCGCGGCGCCGACCGAGGCCGGCCGGCTGCTGCTCGAACACGGCCGCGGCATCCTGCACCAGGTCGAGCGCGCGCGCGAGGAAATGGGACGGCTGCGCGGCGCTTTGAGCGGCCGCGTCGCGCTCGGACTGCCGCCGAGCGTCGCCAAGGTGCTGACCGTGCCGCTGACACGCGCGGCGCGCGCGCGCCTGCCATCGGCCACGCTGTCGATCAGCGAAGGCCTGTCGGCCGCGATGCGCGAAGCCCTGGTCACCGGGCGGCTCGACGTCGCGCTGCTCTACAACGCCGCGCCGAGCCCGGACATCGAAATCACGCCGCTGCTCGAAGAGGACCTGTTCCTGGTCGAACCGCGCGCGGCAGCCCGAAGCCGCGCCGCGCCGATCCGGCTGCGCGAACTGGCCAGGGTTCCGCTGGTGATCCCGACCCGTCCGAACGCGATGCGAATGCTGGTCGAGTCCGAACTGGCGCGGCTCGGCTGCCGGGCGCAGATCGCGCTCGAGATCGACGGGGTCGCGGCGATCCTGGACCTGGTGGCCGACGGCGCCGGCTGCGCGGTGCTGCCGATGAACGCGGTCGCGACCGCGGGCGATCCGACGCGCTTCCATGCGCGGGCGATCCAGGCACCGCGGCTGCGCAGCCGGCTGGCGATGGTGGCGAGCGCGCTGCGACCGGCGACGCTGACGCAGCAGGCCATGCAGGGGCTGATCCGCGAGACGCTGGGGACGGTGTTCGCCCCGCCCGAGTGAGCGGCGCGGCGCCGCGCGGTGACTGGGGAAGAGCCGCTACTGACGCGGAATCCCCGCGCGTTCGATCACCGCGCCCCAGCGCGCGATCTCGGACGCCAGCAGCGCGGCGAGCTGCGCTGGCGTGCCCGGCTGCGGCTCGACGCCGAGCGCGGTCAGCTTGCGCCGCACCTCGGGCGAGGCGAGCGCGGCGCGCACCGCGTCGTTCAGGCGCGCGAGCACCGGCGCCGGCGTGCCGGCCGGCGCCGCGAGCGCGTTCCACGAGGCCGCGCTGAACTGCGCCAGCCCACCGCCCGTCTCGCGCACGGCCGGCACCTGCGGCAGCAGCGGCGAGCGCTTGGTTCCCAGCACCGCGAGCGCGCGCAGCGCGCCGGCGCGGATCTGGCCCAGCACCGGGCTCAGCACCTCGACCGCCGCGTCGACCTCGCCGCCCTGCAGCGCGGTCAGCACCGCGGCCGTGCCGTTGTACGGGACGATCTGCAGATCGATGCCGGCGTCGCTCTTCAGCAGTTGCGCCGCGAGGTTCTGCGTACTGCCGATCGCGATCGTGCCGATATCGAGCTTGCCCGGCTGCGCGCGGGCCTGCGCCAGCAGATCGGCCAGCGTGCGCAGGCGCGACTGTGCGGGCGCGACGAGCACGAGGTCGAACACGCCGAGTACCGAGATCGGCGCGAAGTCCTTCTGCGCGTCGAACGGCATCTGCTTGAGCAGCCGCGCGCTGATCGCGGTGGCGTTGCTCATCAGCAGCAGCGTGGTGCCGTCGGGTTTGGCGCGCGCCACCTGTTCGCCGGCGACCACGCCGCCGGCGCCGGGGCGGTTCTCGACGATCACGCTTTGCCCGAGCTGCGCGGCCAGCGCGCTTGCGACGATGCGCGTCGTCACGTCGGCCACGCCGCCGGGGCCGAACGGCACGACGATGCGGATCGGGCGTTTCGGCAGGGACTGCGCGGTCGCGCGGCCGGCGAGCGGCATCAACGCGAGCGCCGCGGCACGGTGCAGGAACGGGCGGCGTTGCATGGTGGGTACTCCTGTAGCGGCAGACGCGTCGCGCGCGCGAGAAGACCGCCGCAGCGTTCAGACGCGCGCCACACCGAGCAGTCTATCGAGCAGCGCCGGCTGCTCGCGCAGCTCCTGCGCGCTGCCGGCATGCACCACCGTGCCGCGGTCCAGCACCACCGCGTGGTCCGAGATCGCGAGGATCGCCTGCGGATGCTGCTCGACGATGATCGCGGCCAGCCCTTCTTCGCGCGTGATCTGGCGGATCGCGCGCAGCAGTTCCTCGACGATGATCGGCGCCAGCCCCTCGAGCGGCTCGTCGAGCAGCAGCAGCCGCGGGTTCAGCACCAGCGCGCGGCCGACCGCGAGCATCTGCTGCTCGCCGCCCGACAGCTGCGTGCCGAGGTTGCCGCGGCGCTCCGCCAGCCGCGGGAACATCGCGTAGACCCGCTCCGGCGTCCAGCCGCGGGCGCCGGCGCGCGCCGGCCGCTCGACCGCGGTCAGGTTCTCGTGCACGGTCAGCGACTTGAAGATGTTGCGCTCCTGCGGCACCCAGCCGATGCCCGCGGCCGCGCGCCGGAACGGCGCGAGCCCGTGCAGCGCGCTGCCCGCGAGCGTGATCGTTCCGCCGTGCTGGCGCGTGGTGCCGGCGAGCGTGTCGATCAGCGTGGTCTTGCCGGTGCCGTTGCGGCCGAGCAGCGCGAGCGTGCGGCCTTCGTCCAGCGCGAGCGAGACGTCCTGCAGCACCACCGCCTCGCCGTAGCCGGCGCTCAAACGCTCCACGCGCAGCAGCTCAGCCATGGGCCGCCACCTTGCCCTCGCCCTCGCCCTGGCCGAGGTAGACGTCGCGCACGCGCGGGTCGGCGGCGATCTGCTCCGGGCTGCCTTCGGTCAGCACCGCGCCGTTCACCAGCACCGTCATCCGGTTCGCGAAGCTGAACACCAGGTCCATGTCGTGCTCGATCAGCAGCACCGACACATCGGCCGGCAGCGCGGCCACCGTCTGCAGCAGCTCCTCGCGCTCGCCCGCCGGAACGCCGGCCACCGGCTCGTCGAGCAGCAGCACCCGCGGCTCGCAGGCCAGCGCGATCGCGATCTCGAGCAGCCGCCGCTTGCCGTAGGCGAGCTGGTGCGTGGGCTGGCCGCGCACGTCCGCCAGGTGCAGCCGCTCGAGCAGCGCCAGCGCTTCCGTTGCTATGTTCTTGCTAGCACCCAGTGGGCGCCACACCTTCGCTCCAAGCCCTTTTTGCTGTGAAATCACGAGTGCGACCGTCTGCAACGGCGTCATCGAGTCGAACAGCTGGTTGATCTGGAACGTGCGCACCAGGCCGCGGCGCACGCGCTGGTGCGGCGCCAGCGCGGTCACGTCCTCGCCTTCGAGCGCGATGCGCCCGGCGGTCGGCTGCAGCACGCCGGTCAGCAGGTTCACCAGCGTGGTCTTGCCGGCGCCGTTCGGCCCGATCAGCGCATGGCGCGCGCCGCGGCGCAGGTCCAGGTCGACGTGGTCGGTCGCGGTGATGCCGCCGAAGCGCTTGACCAGGCCCGCACAGGAGAGAACGACAGGATGGTCCATTTCAGCGATCCATTGCACTGCGCGCCACCCACGAAGCAGGAAACGAGTTCGAGAGGCCGCGGAGCAGGCCGTTCGCAAACACCCGCGGATCCGGCTTGGCCGGTCCGCTGGGTGTGCCCCCGGTGAGGGGGTTGGCGAAGCGACACGAAGTGCGCGAAGACTGGGGGTGTTTCATGTCCTCCACCAGGTCCACGGCCGCAGCAGCCGGTCGCGCCCGACGCGCACCAGCAGCACCAGGATCAGCCCGATCCAGAACATCCAGTACTCGGGCGTGACCGCCGACAGGGTGTCCTGCAGGATCTTGAACACCAGCGCGCCGGCGATGCCGCCGTACAGCCAGCCGACGCCGCCGATCACCAGCATCAGCAGCACGTCGGCGGAGCGATCGAACGCGAGCACGTCGAGCGAGGCGAAGCCGGTGGTCTGCGCCAGCAGCGCGCCGGCAGCGCCGGCCACCGCGGCCGCGACCGTGTAGATCACCACGAGCCGCGCGCGCACCGGGATGCCGATCGCCATCGCACGCAGCCGGTTGTCGCGGATCGCCTCGATCGTCGCACCGAACGGCGAATGCACGAGCCGGCGCAGCAGCAGGAACATGAGCAGCAGCACCGCGAGCGAATACCAGGCCGCGGTGCGTCCCATCAGGTCGAACGCGAAATGCCCCAGCACCGGCCCGATCACCACGCCCTGCAGGCCGTCGGCGCCGCCGGTCAGCCAGTCGAGCTTGTTCGCCAGCTCCAGCAACAACAGCGACGCGCCAAGCGTGACCATCAGCCGGGTCAGGTCGGTGCCGCGCAGAATCGTGAAGCTCAGCAGGAAGCCGAGCAGCCCCGACAGCGCCATCGCCACCGCCAGGCCGAGCACCGGCTCGGGCATCACGAATTTTGCGAACAGCGCGCCGGCGTAGGCGCCGAAGCCGAAGAACGCCGCATGCCCGAGCGACACGATGCCGGCATAGCCGAGGATCAGGTCGAGCGAGACCGCGAACAGCGCGACGATCGCAATCTCGCTGATGCGCAGCGCCTGGCCCGGCAGCAGCCAGGGCGCGGCGAACGCAGCCAGCCACAGCAACGGCTCCCACGGCCGCCAGCGCGACAGCCGCAGCAGTTCGGCGCGCGCGGCCTCCGGCACGATGCGGTCCATCAGCCGCCCCCCTTGCGCGTGAACAGGCCCTCGGGCCGCCACAGCAGGATCAGGATCATCAGCAGGTAGACGATGAACGCGCCCAGCGTCGGGATGAAGTACTTGCCCGCCACGTCGGCGATGCCGAGCAGCAGCGCCGCCGCCAGCGGACCGGTGATCGACGCGGTGCCGCCGACCGCGACCACGATCAGGAAGTACACCATGTAGCGCAGCGGAAAGGTCGGGTCGATGCCGACGATCTCGGTCGCGAGCGCGCCGCCCAGCCCGGCCAGCCCGGAACCGGCGGCGAAGGTCAGCAGGAAGATCACGTTCACGTTGATGCCCAGGCCCGAGGCCACGCGCGGATCGTCGACCGCCGCGCGCAGCCGGCTGCCGAAGCGGGTGCGCCCGAGGACCAGTTGCAGCGCGAGCGTCAGCAGCCCGCACAACACGATGATGAACAGCCGGTAGTGGCCCATACCGAGTTGCAGCGGGCCATCGCCTATGACCGTGCGGCCGCTGAGCCAGTCCGGCAGCTGCAGGTTCTGCTGGCTGGTGCCGAGAAAGTAGTCGACCGCCGCGACCGCCATGAACACCAGGCCGATCGAGAACAGCACCTGGTCCAGCGGCGGCTTCGCGTACATCGGCCGGTACAGCGTGACTTCCAGCAGCGCGCCGAGCACGCCGACCAGCACGAACGCCAGCAGCAGGCAGGCGAGGAACGGCACGCCCGCGCGCTGCATCAGGTACACGGTCAGGTAGCCGCCGGCCATCGCGAACGCGCCGTGCGCGAGGTTGATGAAATTCATCAACCCGAGCGTGACCGCGAGGCCGACCGCCAGCACGAACAGCAGCATGCCGTAGGCGATGCCGTCGAACAAGATCGTGATCATCGAAAGGCCGGGTCGGTCGGGGGTCGCTGGCTGCTGCGCAGTCGCGAGGGTCGCGGTGATCGGGTGGCGACGGCAGGTCAGCGCTGGCAACGCACCGCGCGCTTCACCGGCCGCCGCATGCCGCCGCGCCCGCGCAGGTGCGCAGCGTCACTTGGACTTGGCCGGGTCCTTGACGTCCTTGAACGTCTCGAACTCCACGTTGTAGAGCTGGCCGTTCACGCGCTCGACCTTGCGCAGGTAGATGTTCTGCACGATGTCGCGCGTCTGCGGGTCGATCGAGATCGGGCCGCGCGGGCTCTCGAACGCGTCGCCCTTCATCGCGGCCAGCAGCGCGTCGCCGCCGCCCTTGCCGGCCGTCTTCTTCAGCGCGTCGTAGATCAGGTGCATGCCGTCGTAGCCGCCGACCGCCATGAAGTTCGGGCGCATGCCCTTGTTCGTCTTCTCGAACGCGGCGACGAACTGCTTGTTCAGCGCCGACGGGTGCTCCGCCGAGTAGTGGTGCGCGGTGATGACGCCGAGCGCGCCGTCGCCCATGTCGTTGAGCTGGTCGTCGTCGGTGATGTCGCCGGTGCCGATCAGCCGGATGCCGGCCTTGGCCATGCCGCGCTGCACGAACTGCTTCATCACCGCGGCGCCGGTGCCCGAGGGAACGAACACGAACAGCGCGTCCGGATGGCCGTCCTGCGCCTTCTGCAGGAACGGCGAGAAGTCGGGGTTGCGCAGCGGCACGCGCAGCGACTCGACCACCTTGCCGCCGTTCGCCTTGAAGCGCTCGACGAACGCTTTCTCGCCGTCGATGCCCGGGCCGTAGTCGCTGACCAGCGTCACGACCGACTTGATGCCGTTCTTCACGGCCCAGTCGGCCAGCGGCACCGCGGCCTGCGGCAGCGTGAAGCTGGTGCGCACGATGTACGGCGAGGCGTCGACGATGGTCGAGGTCGCGGCCGCCATCACCACCTCGGGGGTCTTGGACTGGGTCGCGATCGGCGCGGTCGAGAGCGCCGCCGGCGTGATGCCGAAGCCGGCCAGCACGTCGACATGGTCGTTCACCACCAGTTCCTGCGCGATGCGCTTGGTCATGTCGGGCAGGCTGGTGTCGTCGCGCACGACCAGCTCGACCTTGCGCCCGGCGACCGCGTCGCCGTTCTGCGCGACGTACAGCCGCGCCGCGGCTTCGATCTGGCGCCCGGTCGACGCCTGCGGACCGGTCATCGGCAGGATCAGGCCGATCTTGAACGGCTGGCCCTGCGCCAGCGCCGCGCCCGAGGCCAGCGCGCCGGCGGCCAGCACCGCCGCGCCGAGGAATGTTCGCTTCTTCATGAGTGTCTCCGTCGCTGTAGAGCGGAACCCGTTTGCCGCCGATCCGGCTGAATATGCCCGCGAACCGGGCCGCAGGCAATGACGGTTTCCCCACTAGGTGCTATAGCGGATCGGCATAACGGCGGGCAGCGTTCAGCCGCGCGCGGATCAGCCGCACGCCCGGCAGATGCGCCGATTCCGGGCCCTGCACCCCCTCGGCGAGGTTGCGCCGCGCGATGCGGGCGTGTTCGCGCATGCCGACGCATGGTTGCCTCCGCGTGGCACCGTTGCAAGAATGCAGGGTTGTCGAACCACTTCCCCTGCCCCTGGAGCCCCCCATGTTCCCGAAGAACGCCTGGTACGTTGCCTGCACCCCGTCCGAAATCTTTGAGAAGCCGCTCGGGCGGCAGATCTGCGGCGAGAAGATCGTGTTCTTCCGCGGCACCGGGAACCAGGTCGCCGCACTGGAAGACTTCTGCCCGCACCGCGGCGTGCCGCTGTCGCTGGGCCGGGTCAGCGACGGCCACATCGAATGCGGCTATCACGGCGCGGTCGTCGGCTGCGACGGCAAGACCGTTTCGATGCCGGGCCAGCGCGTGCAGGGGTTCCCGCGCACGCGCAGCTTCCCCGTGGTCGAACGCCACGGCTTCATCTGGGTCTGGACCGGCGACGAGAAGCTGGCCGACCCGGCGAAGATTCCGCATCTCGAATGGGCCGATCACCCCGACTGGGCCTACGGCGGCGGGCTGTACCACGTCAACTGCAACTATCGGCTGATGATCGACAACCTGATGGACCTGACGCACGAACGCTACGTGCACAAGACCAGCATCGGGCAGAGCGAGATCGACACCGCGCCGGTCGGCACCAAGGTCGACGGCGACGTGGTGACCACCAGCCGCTTCATGGAAGGCGTGATGCCGCCGCCGTTCTGGCGCGCGAACCTGCGCGGCAACAACCTGGCCGACGACGTGCCGGTGGACCGCTGGCAGATCTCGCGCTTCACGCCGCCGGCGCAGGTGATGATCGAGGTCGGCGTCGCCCATGCCGGCAAGGGCGGCTACCACGCGGACGCGAAGGACAAGGTCTACAGCATCGTCGTCGACTTCTGCACGCCAGAGACCGAGACCTCGATGTGGTATTTCTGGGGCATGGCGCGCAACTTCAATCCGCGGGACGAGGCGCTGACCGCGGCGATCCGCGAAGGCCAGGCCCGGGTGTTCTCGGAAGACCTCGCGGTGCTGGAGGCGCAGCAGGCGAACATTTCCAGCCACCCCGAGCGGCGCTTGCTGATGCTCAACATCGACGCCGGCGGCATGCATTCGCGGCGCATCCTGGATCGCCTGATCGCGCAGGAGGCGGACCGGTGAAGGACCATAGAGCCTGCAGTGCCGGCGCTGCCGGCCTATGATTTCACGCGAATCCAGCGACCAAATCCAGCCACGTTGAGGTGAACCGATGACCCAGCTCCCCGCCCGCTACGACCATGTCGGCAGCTTCCTGCGCCCGAAGTACTTGCTCGAGGCGCGCGCGCAAAAAAGCCGGGGCGAGATCACGCCCGAACAGCTGCGCGGCGTCGAGGACCGCGCGATCGCCGAGATCGTGAAATTCCAGCAGGACGTCGGCCTGAAGAGCATCACCGACGGCGAGTTCCGCCGCACCTACTTCCACATCGACTTCCTGGACCAGCTCGGCGGCGTGAAGACCGACATCCCGGTCACGATCCGAAAGCCCGACGGCACCGAGGAGCTCGCGCCGCCGGTGATGAAAGTGGTCGACAAGGTGCGCCACGTGCGCGACATCCAGCGCGCCGACTTCGAGTACCTGAAGGGCCAGGTCGCGGCCGGGCACACGCCCAAGGTCTGCATCCCGTCGCCGACGATGCTGCATTTCCGCGGCGGGCGCGCCGGCATCAGCAAGCAGGCTTACCCCGAGCTCGACCCCGACTTCTACGACGACGTGGCCAAGGCCTACGGCGACGAGCTGCGCAGCCTGGCCGCCGCCGGCTGCCGCTACGTGCAGATGGACGACACCAACATGGCCTACCTGTGCGACGAGCGCCTGCGCGAGGCGGCGCGCAGCCGCGGCGACGACCCGAACGAGCTGCCGCACCGCTACGCGAAGTTCATCAACAAGGTGGTCGCGCAAAAGCCCGCCGGCATGCTGCTGGCGATGCACCTGTGCCGCGGCAACTTCAAGAGCACGCACGCGGCGGCCGGCAACTACGAGCCGGTGGCCGAAGCCCTGCTGCAGGAGATGGACCTCGACGCGTATTTCATGGAGTACGACGACGAGCGCTCCGGCGACTTTCGACCGCTGCGCTACCTGCCCAAGGGCAAGACGGCGGTGCTGGGGCTGGTGACGACCAAGGTCGGCCAGCTCGAGGACAAGGATGCGCTGAAGCGCCGCATCGACGACGCCGCGCGCTATGCGCCGCTGGAGCAGCTCGCGCTCAGTCCGCAGTGCGGCTTCAGCAGCACGGTCGACGGCAACAAGGTCACGGTGGACGATGAGCGCAACAAGCTGCGCCTCGTGATCGAGACCGCGCGCGAGGTCTGGAACGTGGACTGAGCGCCTTGGCGCCGGCCGGCGGCGCTGCGATACTGTCCGCATGACACGCCCGTTCGATGCGACCCGTCCGGCGGGCCTGCGGCGGTGGCTGCGCGCGCCGATGCGCTGCTTGCGGATCGCCGGCCTTGCCTGCGCGGCGATCGCGGCCATCGGGACCATCGCGCCGCAGGCCGCTCTCGCGCGAGGTGACGACGCGCTGCGCATCGGCTCCAAGCGCTTCACCGAGTCGTACATCCTCGCGCAGGTGCTGGCGCAGACCGCCGCGACGCAGAGCGCGGTGCCGCCGCAGGTCGAAGCCGGCCTCGGCAACACCGCGATCGTGTACCAGGCGCTGCGCTCCGGCGCGATCGACCTGTACCCCGAATACACCGGCACGATCAGCCTCGAGATCCTGAAGAATCCGAAGCCGATGTCGATGGCGGAACTGAACCGCGCGCTGGCGCCGCTGGGCCTGGGCGTCGCGATTCCACTCGGCTTCAACGACGGCTACGCGCTCGCAATGCGCGCCGATGAGGCCGAGCGGCTCGGCATCCGTTCGCTCAGCGATCTGGCGAAACACCCGTCGCTGAAATTTGGACTGTCGAACGAATTCATCGGCCGCGCCGACGGCTGGCAGGGCCTCGCAGAGCGCTACGGCTTCACGCAAAAGCCGACCGGCCTGGACCATGGCCTGGCCTATGAGGCTTTGGCGCGCAAGCAGATCGACGTGACCGACATCTACACGACCGACGCCAAGATCGCGCAGCTCGGCCTGCGCGTGCTGGACGACGACCGCCATTACTTTCCGCGCTACGACGCGGTGGTGCTGTACCGGCTCGACGTGCCCACGCGCTTTCCGAAGGCCTGGGCCGCGCTGCAGACGCTTGCCGGCAGCATAGCCGCGCAGCAGATGATCGCGATGAACGCGCGTGCCGAACTGCAGGGCGTCGCGTTCGACGTCATCGCGCGCGACTTTCTTGCGAGCCGTGCTGCTGGCAAGACGGCAAGTTCGACTACGAGCGGAGCTTCGCCAGCGGCCGAAAGCCGCGGCTTCTGGGCCAAGCTGTTCGGCCCCGACCTGTGGCGCCTCACCTGGCAGCATCTGGCGCTGGTGGTCGTGTCGGTCGCGGTCGCGCTGCTGATCGGCGTTCCGCTCGCGGTGTTCGCGTTCTTCCGTCCGCGGCTGCGCGCGCTGGTGCTCGGCGCGGCCGGCCTGCTGCAGACGGTGCCGTCGCTGGCGCTGCTGGCGGTGCTGATCTCGCTGCTCGGGGTGATCGGCGCGGTGCCGGCCCTGATCGCGCTGATGCTGTACGCGCTGCTGCCGATCATGCGCAACACCGACGCGGGCCTGGCCTCGGTGTCGCCCGGACTGCGGCTCGCGGGCCAGGCGCTGGGCATGACCCGGCGCCAGCGGCTGCGGCTCATCGAACTGCCGCTGGCGCTGCCGACCCTCGTCGCCGGCGTGCGCGTCGCGACCTCGATCACGATCGGCACCGCGACGATCGCCGCCTTCATCGGCGCCGGCGGCTACGGCGAGCGCATCGTCACCGGCCTCGCACTGAACGACAACCAGCTGCTGCTCGCCGGCGCGATTCCGGCGATCGTGCTCGCGTTGCTCAGCGAGGTGCTGTTCGAGTTCATCGAACGCATGATGCGGCGGCGGTAGCCGCCGATGCAATGGCGGCGCGGAAGCACGCGCTCTGATCGATACAGGGGCCATGAAGGCCCGATACGCTCGATTTTTTTGGTCGAATCGGGCTGCAGCGAAGACGCAGTCTTCGCAGTGTGCTACGAATAACGTAGCAATCAGCCTGCTTGCCGATCCAGCCCGAGCAGCCGCACCGCGTTGCCCTTCAGGATGCCGGGCATCACTTCGGGGCGAAAGCCCGCCTCCTCGAAGTCCTTCAGCCAGCGGTCCGGCGTGATCAGCGGAAAGTCGCTGCCGAACAGCACGCGGTCCTTCAGAAGCGTGTTCGCGTACTGAATGAGCTGCTTCGGAAAGTACTTCGGGCTCCAGCCCGACAGGTCGATCCAGACGTTGGGCTTGTGCATCGCGACCGAGATCGCCTCGTCCTGCCACGGGAAGCTCGGGTGCGCCATGACGATCTGCATGTCGGGGAACGCGATCGCGACGTCGTCCAGGTGCATCGGGTTGCTGTACTCGAGCCGCAGCCCGCCGCCGCAGCGCATGCCCGAGCCGATGCCGCTGTGGCCGGTGTGGAACACCGCGGGCAGCTTGTGCGCGTTGATCACCTCGTAGATCGGCCAGGCGATGCGGTCGTACGGGTGGTAGCCCTGCACCGTCGGGTGGAACTTGAAGCCGCGCACGCCGTGCTGCGCGATCAGGCGCTCGGCCTCGCGCGCGCCCATCCTGCCCTTGTGCGGGTCGATGCTGGCGAACGCGATCATCATGTCGGCGTTCTCGCGCGCCGCCTCGGCGATCTCCTCGTTCGGGATGCGGCGCCGGCCCATCTGCGTTTCCGCGTCGACCGTGAACATCACGAGACCGATCCTGCGCTCGCGGTAGTACGCAATGGTCTCGGCGATCGTCGGGCGCCGGCTGGAGCGGAAGTACTTGTCGGCGGCGCGGTCGTACTCCTGGCCGTAGTTGTCGAACGGGTTCCAGCAGCCGACCTCGGCGTGCGTGTGGGTGTCGATCGCGATCAGGTTCTCGTGGTCCATCGCGCCTCCTGGCGGCGTTTGACAGGTCTCGGGTAAATCCCTAGAAAGAAGCGGCAGCGCAAGCTTGTTTTAGTTATATTTGATAATCATAATCGACAACCGGAAGCAACGCACCATGGCCGACGAAATCATCCAGCTCGACATCCGCGGCAGCGACCGCCAGATTGCCGTGGTGCGCCTGACGCGCGCGGCCAAGCGCAATGCTTTGAGCGACGAACTCATTCTCGCGCTGCGCCGGATTTTTGAAAACCTGCCGGCCGGCGTGCGCGCCGCGGTGATCGACGGCGAGGGCGAGCATTTCAGCGCCGGCCTCGACCTCTCGGAACTGCAGGAGCGCGACGCCGGCGCCGGGCTGCTGCATTCGCGCATGTGGCACGCGGCGCTCGAATGCGTGCAGTACGGCGCCGTGCCGGTGATCGCCGCGCTGCACGGCGCGGTGGTCGGCGGCGGGCTGGAACTGGCCAGCGCCTGCCACATCCGCGTCGCCGACGAGACCACCTTCTACGCGCTGCCCGAAGGCTCGCGCGGCATCTTCGTCGGCGGCGGCGGCGCGGTGCGCATCCCGCGCCTGATCGGCGCCGCGCGCATGACCGACATGATGCTGACCGGCCGCGTCTACAACGCCGCCGACGGCGAGCGCGCCGGCTTCGCGCAGTACCTGGTGCCGGCCGGCACCGCGTTCGACAAGGCGTTCGAGCTCGCGGAGCGGGTCGCGCAGAACGCGCCGCTGACCAACTACGCGCTGATGCACGCGCTGCCGCGCATCGCCGAGCAGCCGGCCGACCAGGGCTTCCTGACCGAAGCGATGATGGCCGCGATCGCGCAGAGCGCGCCCGAAGCCAAGGAGCGCGTGCGCGCCTTCCTCGACGGCCGCGCCGCGAAGGTGAAGAAGGCGTGAGATGAGCGAATTGAGATCGCCACCGCGCTACCGGCCGATCGACTTCGGCGTGACCCGCGCGGTGCTGCGGGACGGCGGGCCGGGGGTGCGCTACCTGACGGCCGAAGTGCCGCTCGCGGACTACGCGGTGCGGATGACCGACCGCCTGCAGCATTGGGCCG
>JAFECV010000400.1 GCA_018241985.1 Pseudomonadota bacterium
CCTGCTCAGCGGCCTGATGACCGGCATGCTGTATTCGCTGGTCGCACTCGGCTTCGTGCTGATCTTCAAGGCCTCCGGCGTGTTCAACTTCGCGCAGGGAGCGATGGTGCTGTTCGCGGCGCTGGCGATGGCGCGCTTTTCCGAATGGGTGCCGCAGTGGACCGGCATCGAGAGCCGCTGGCTCGCGAACCTCGCCGCGTTCGCGCTGGCCGCGGCGCTGATGTTCGCCGTGGCCTGGGTCGTCGAGCGGCTGGTGCTGCGCCATCTCGTGAACCAGGAGGGCACGACGCTGCTGATGGCCACGCTCGGCATCGGCTACTTCCTCGACGGCCTGGGCCAGACCCTGTTCGGCAGCGACGTCTACAAGATCGACATCGGCATGCCGAAGGAGCCGGTGCTCGCGCTCGGGAATCTCATCTCCGGCGGCATCCTGATCAGCCCCGAGGACCTGATCGCCGCGGCGATCGCCGCCGCGCTGGTCGCGGGCCTCGCGCTGTTCTTCCAGAAGACCGGCACCGGCCGCGCGCTGCGCGCGGTCGCGGACGACCACCAGGCCGCGCAGTCGATCGGCATTCCGCTCTCGCGCATCTGGGTCATCGTCTGGTGCGTCGCCGGCGTGGTCGCGCTGGTGGCCGGAATGATCTGGGGCAGCAAGCTCGGCGTGCAGTTCTCGCTGGCCACGCTGGCGCTGCGCGCGCTGCCGGTGGTGATCCTGGGCGGCCTGACCTCGGTGCCGGGCGCGATCGTCGGCGGGCTCGTGATCGGCGTGGGCCAGAACCTGTCCGAGGTGTACCTGGGCCCGTACGTCGGCGGCGGCATCGAGATCTGGTTCGCCTACGTGCTGGCGCTGCTGCTGCTGCTGGTGCGGCCGCAGGGGCTGTTCGGCGAACGCATCATCGACCGCGTCTGACTATCGAATTCATAGCAACTCACGAGCTATCCAAGCCGTCTTCCAGCCTTTTTCTTAACTAAATTCATGTTCTACCGCGAAAACGGCCAGTTCAACACCAGCTACCGCGAGGACCAGCGCATCTTCCCGGTGGCGCAGGACCGCTGGGCGATCGTCCTGCTGCTGGTGTTCGCGTTCGTCGCGGTGCCGCTGCTGGCGAGCGACTACCTGTTCCGCGCGATCCTGACCCCGTTCGTCATCATGGCGCTGGCCGCCCTCGGCGTGAACGTGCTGGTCGGCTACTGCGGCCAGATCTCGCTCGGCTCGGGCGCGTTCATGGCCGTCGGCGCCTACGGCGCGTACAACTTCATCGCGCGCATCGACGGCATGCCGCTGTTGCTGGCGCTGGTGCTCGGCGGCGTGTGCGCCGCGCTGTTCGGCATCCTGTTCGGCCTGCCGAGCCTGCGCGTGAAGGGCCTGTACCTCGCGGTGGCGACGCTCGCGGCGCAGTTCTTCGCCGACTGGATGTTCCTGCGCATCCGCTGGCTGACCAACGACTCGAGTTCGGGCTCGGTCACGGTGTCGCACCTGCAGGTGGCCGGCATCCCCATCGAGGGCGCTGTCGCAAAGTACCTGTTCTGCCTGACGCTGCTGGTCGTGATCGCGCTGCTGGTGAAGAACATGGTGCGCGGCGCGATCGGGCGCGAGTGGATGGCGATCCGCGACATGGACGTGGCCGCCAGCGTGATCGGCATCCGGCCGACCTACGCCAAGCTCAGCGCGTTCGCGGTCAGCTCGTTCATCGTCGGCATCGCCGGCGCGCTCTGGGGCTTCGTCTACCTCGGGACCTGGGAGCCGGCCGCGTTCTCGGTCGACATCTCGCTGAAATTGCTGTTCATGGTCATCATCGGCGGGCTCGGCTCGGTGATGGGGAGCCTGTTCGGCGCCGCGTTCATCGTGGTGCTGCCGATCTTCCTGAACCAGTTCCTGCCGTGGCTCGTGGGCCTGTTCGGCGTCTCGATCTCCACCGCGGACGTGACCCATGCCGAGTTCATGGTGTTCGGCGCGCTGATCGTCTGGTTCCTGATCGTCGAGCCGCACGGCCTGGCCAGGCTGTGGTCGGTCGCCCGGCAAAAGCTCCGGCTCTGGCCGTTCCCGCATTGACGATGCCTCGTTCCCCCAAGCTTTCACCCACCACGAAGGAGACTTGCATGAAGCTATCCCGAGCCCTGATCGCCGCGGCCGTGCTCGCGGCGTCCTCGATCGCGACGAGCGCGATCGCGGCCGAGCAGTTCTTCCCGCTGCTGTCGTACCGCACCGGTCCGTACGCGCCGAACGGCACGCCCTGGGCGAACGGCAAGCAGGACTACATCAAGATGGTCAACGCGCGCGACGGCGGCATCAACGGCGTCAAGCTCACCTACGAGGAGTGCGAGACCGGCTATGCGACCGACCGCGGCGTCGAGTGCTACGAGCGGCTCAAGAGCCGCCCCGGCGTGACGCTGTTCGACCCGCAGTCGACCGGCATCACCTTCGCGCTGACCGAGAAGGCGCCGGCCGACAAGATCGCGCTGATTACGCTCGGCTACGGCCTCGCGGTGTCGCAGGACGGCATGGCATTCAAGTGGAATTTCCCGCTGATGGGCAGCTACTGGACCGCCGCCGACATCCTGATCCAGGACATCGGCAAGCAGGCCGGCGGGCTGGACAAGCTCCGGGGCAAGAAGATCGCGCTGGTCTACCACGACAGCCCGTTCGGCAAGGAGCCGATCCCGCTGCTGCAGGAGCGCGCGAAGATGCACGGCTTCGAGCTGCAGCTGCTGCCGGTGACGGCCCCGGGCGTGGACCAGAAGGCGACCTGGCTGCAGGTGCGGCGCAACCGCCCCGACTACGTGCTGCTCTGGGGCTGGGGCGTGATGAACTCCGCCG
>JAFECV010000401.1 GCA_018241985.1 Pseudomonadota bacterium
CCAAAGAACGAGGCGGCGATCCGCGGCATCCTGCGCGAGGTCGGCAGCGAGGTCGACGTGCAGCTCGGCGGCGGCATCCGCGACCTCGACACGATCGAGCGCTATCTGGACGCCGGGCTGCGCTACATCATCATCGGCACCGCGGCGGTCAAGAACCCCGGTTTCCTGCAGGACGCCTGCACCGCGTTCGGCGGCCACATCATCGTCGGCCTGGACGCGAAGGACGGCAAGGTCGCGACCGACGGCTGGAGCAAGCTGACCGGCCACGAGGTGGTCGACCTCGCGCGCAAGTTCGAGGACTACGGCGTCGAAGCGATCGTCTACACCGACATCGGCCGCGACGGCATGCTGTCGGGCATCAACATCGACGCCACGGTGCGGCTCGCGCAGGCTTTGAGCGTGCCGGTGATCGCCTCCGGCGGCCTGGCCGGCCTGGCCGACATCGAGCGGCTGTGCGAGGTCGAGGACCAGGGCATCGAGGGCGTGATCTGCGGCCGCGCGATCTACAGCGGCGACCTGGACTTCGCCGCCGCGCAGGCCGTGGTCGACGGGTCGGGCGGCTAGCAGCGGCTACGCTCCCATGCTCGCGAAACGCATCATCCCCTGCCTCGACGTGACCGGCGGCCGCGTGGTCAAGGGCGTCAACTTCGTCGAGTTGCGCGACGCCGGCGACCCGGTCGAGATCGCCGCACGCTACAACGAGCAGGGCGCGGACGAGCTCACTTTCCTCGACATCACCGCGACCAGCGACGATCGCGACCTGATCCTGCCGATCATCGAGGCGGTGGCGTCGCAGGTGTTCATCCCGCTGACCGTCGGCGGCGGAGTGCGCACGGTGGAAGACGTGCGGCGGCTGTTGAACGCCGGCGCCGACAAGACCAGCTTCAACTCGGCCGCGATCGCGAACCCGCAGGTGATCTTTGATGCGTCGGCCAAGTACGGCGCGCAGTGCATCGTGGTCGCGATCGACGCGAAGCGCCGCGCCGGCGACGATCAGCAAAAGCGCGGCGCCGGCTGGGACGTGTACAGCCACGGCGGGCGCAAGAACACCGGGCTCGACGCGGTGCAGTGGGCGCGCGAGATGACGCGCCGCGGCGCCGGCGAGATCCTGCTCACCAGCATGGACCGCGACGGCACCAAGGCCGGCTTCGACCTGGAGCTCACGCGCGCGGTCAGCGACGCGGTCGACGTGCCGGTGATCGCGTCGGGCGGGGTCGGCAACCTGGACCATCTTGCCGACGGCATCCAGATCGGCGGCGCCGACGCGGTGCTGGCGGCGAGCATCTTCCACTACGGCGAGTACACGGTCAGCCAGGCCAAGCGCCATCTGGCCGCGCGCGGCATTCCGGTGCGGCTGTGACGTCGCTCGCTCGTCCTCCGGCGGGGCAGCGCCACGGCGAATCCGCGACAATAGAGAGATGAGCTGGCTCGACGAAGTGAAATGGGATGCGCAGGGCCTGGTGCCGGCGATCGCCCAAGAGGCGGGCAGCGGCGACGTGCTGATGCTGGCCTGGATGAACCGCGAGGCGCTGGCGAAGACGGCCGAGCTCGGCCGCGCGGTGTACTGGAGCCGCTCGCGCGGCAAGTTGTGGTTCAAGGGCGAAGAATCGGGCCATGTGCAGCAGGTGCACGAACTGCGCATCGACTGCGACCGCGACGTGGTGCTGCTCAAGGTCACGCAGCTCGGTCATGAGCCCGGCATTGCCTGCCACACCGGGCGGCACAGTTGTTTTTTCAGCCGACTGCAGGACGGCGACTGGCAGGCCGTCGATCCAGTCTTGAAAGAACCGGATGCGATCTACAGATAGCGCCCTCATGAATTCGACCGATACGTTGGACCGCCTCGCGGCCGTGATCGAAGGGCGCAAGCCCGAGCGCGGCGGCGACCCCGAGACCAGCTACGTGGCGCGGCTGCTCGCGCGCGGGCCGGACGCATTCCTCAAGAAAATCGGCGAGGAGGCGACCGAGGTCGTGATGGCGGCGAAGGATGCCGAGCACGGCGGCGATGCGGCCTGGATCGTCGCCGAAGTGGCCGACCTGTGGTTCCACAGCATGATCGCGCTCGCGTACTTCGGACTGTCGCCGAAGGAAGTGATCACCGAACTCGAGCGCCGCGAGGGAACGAGCGGCATCGAGGAGAAGGCGCTGCGCAAGGCCGAGCGCCGCGAACACGAGGCGCGCGCGAACCTGCGCGAAGGGAGTCAGCCATGACGGAAATCATCGACGTCGAACCGGTCGACCGCGAGAAGACCGAGTCGCTCAAAACGATAGGCTGGATCAGCTACATCCTGCACCTGGTGGTCGCGGTGGCCGCGGTCGTGCCGGGCGCGCAGGTCAGCCTGGGCCTCTTGATCGTCGCGCTGATCATCGACCTGGTGAAACGCGACGACGCGGCCGGCACCTGGCAGGCGAGCCATTTTTCGTGGCGCATCCGCTCGGTGATCGGCGCCGGCGTGCTTTACCTGCTGACGCTGCCGCTGTGGCTGCTGTTCCTGGTGCCGGGCTGGATCGCCTGGTGCGTGATCTCGATCTGGTTCCTGTATCGCATCGTGCGCGGCATGGTCGCGATGAACGACGGCCGCGCGGTCGGCAACCACCCATGACACACGATCCCAACTGCATTTTCTGCAAGATCGCCGCGGGCCAGATCCCGTCGACCAAGGTCTACGAAGACGACGAAATTTTCGCCTTCAACGACATCCATCCGTGGGCGCCGGTGCACTTCCTGATGATCCCGAAACGGCATATCGCGTCGATGGCGCAGGTCAGTCCCGGCGACGCCGCGCTGCTCGGGCGCATGATGGTGCTGGCGCCCGAA
>JAFECV010000402.1 GCA_018241985.1 Pseudomonadota bacterium
GGCTCTGCCGCGCGGGCACTGGAGCGAGCGCGTAGGCAGCGCGCGCGTCGCCCCCACAGCTGTGCATCTGCCTGATTGCTGCCGTTGGCGTTCCAATGGGCGCCCCCACTGTTCCTGGGCGCGACGGTGGTCGGCGGATCGCCGCAGTTCTCCGCGCTGGCCGCCAGGCACGCATCCGCAGAAGATGTTGGCTCCGTCCTCATGGTACCAATTGCGTTCGCACTCACCATCGTGAGCATCGCCATCACCAACTGGATGCTGCAGCATGTGCCGGTGCAATGGTTGTTCATGCCGGTGGCGATCCGGCAGGCGATCGTGCTCATCGCTTCCGGCGAATGCTCAGGCAGGCGGACAGCCGAGCGCAAGTGCCGCGCTGAGCGGGCTCCTTGCGCGCAGGCTCACATCATCGCGCGCTCGAACGGTCGCAGCAGCTTCTTCTCGTCGGTGTCCTGCGACGGCGGCTGTGCCAGCTTCAGCGGGTTCTCCGGCTGAGGCTCGTAATCGCCGACTGGGCCATCCACGGGGCCGCCTTCCACGGTTAGCCGCGCCATGTTGCGGCGGTGCGGATAGTAGTCGTGCGGCGCGTAGTGCTGGGTGGACCGGTTGTCCCACATCACGATGGTGTGCGGCCTCCATTTCAAGCGCAGCTGGTAGTCGGGGACCATCGCCTGCCGATACAGAAAATTCAGGATGGTCTGGCCCTCGTCTTCCTTCAGCCCCTCAATGCCGACAGTGAACTGCGGATTCACGAATAGCACGCGACGTCCGGTCACCGGGTGGATGCGCACGATCGGGTGCATGGGGTTGGGAAATTCGTCCTCCAGCTCGATGAGCTTCATGCGCGCAGCCTTGGAGTCTGCGAACATGTGGCGCCAGGGCTTGAAGTCGTGCCGCGCCCGCAGCCGGTGGACGTACACCTTCATGGGCTCGCTCAGGCCGTCGTAAGCGGCCGTCATGCTGGCGAACACCGTCTCGCCGCCATAGGGTGGCACGACCTTAGCCCGCAGGATGGTGGCCATTGGCGGGCGGGCGCGGAATGTCTCGTCCGAATGCCACGAGTCGGTCGGCCCGGCGGGGTTGCGGCCGGAGTTGTCGAACTCGATCACCTCCGGCACGTCGGGCAGGTTCGTCGCGAACGGATGCGTGGACAGGTTGCCGAACCGCTTCGCGAACGCGATCTGGGCTTCGAGCGAAATGTCTTGGTCGCGAAAGACGAGCACCTCGTAGCGCGCGAGTGCGGCCTGCAACCCGTCGAAATCGGCTTGCGCCAGGGGCCGGCCCAAGTCAATGTTAGAGATCTCGGCCCCGATGTGCCCGTTCAGGGGCGTGGCAACGATGGCGCTGTTGTCTGTCTGGGTCATGTCGTGTCCGATGCGGAAGTGGGCGGATGCTACGTTCGGCTCTTGCCATTGACCAAGTCAATCGTCGCCTCCGCAGCGGAAAACGATTGTGCTCGTCAAGTGTCCCGCCACCGACGTGGCCGCTTGGAGCACATACTCTGCCAACAGGCTTTCCCACAGGAGACACTCGATGACGAATCGCAGGATGCTCGGTACGCTGCTCATGGCGTCGCTGGCCATGGTTTTCGGAACGCCGGCATTGCCGCAGGCTTACCCCGCACGGGCGGTGACGATAGGGGAGTGCCGGTGGTGGTCGAAGCGCGTCCGAGCGCGGGCGGATCGATCGGCGCTGCCCACGTCGCACGCAGTCCGGCCGACGGCTACACGCTGCTGCTGGCTACGCTTAGCCACGTCACCAATCCCGGACTGACGGCCGGCAAGAGCACCTGGCATCCGGCCGACGATTTCAGCGGCATCGTGGAACTCGTGAACGCGCCGGTGGTGGCGCTGGTGCCCGCATCGCTGCCGGTGCGGACGCTAAAGGAGTTCGTGGAGTAACGCGAAGCAGCGGCCGGGGCAGCTGAACTACCTGATGCCCGGCGTTGGAACCTCGATGCACCTCAACACCGAGATGCTAAGGCTGAGTTCCGGCATCGAACTGCAGCCCATTGCGTACAAGGGCGTGCCGCCGGGCATGCCCGATCTTCTGACGGGGCGCCTCGCGTTCGCCATGTCCCCCATGTCCGTCGCCCGCGGCCACGTCGCGAGCGGATCGCTGCGCGCCCTAGCGGTTGCTTCGCCGACCCGCGTGAAAGATCTGCCCGACGTGCCCACCTTCGCCGAAGCGGGTTTCCCCGATGCGCAGGTCGTGTCTTGGTACGCTCTCGTCGCGCCGTCGAAGACGCCAGCAGCCGTTCGGCAGCGGCTGAATGAGGAATTCACGAAGGCACTCGCGGATCCAGGCGTGCGCGATCGTCTCGCGCAAGCCGGCGCCATGATCTCCGACCGGAGCACCCCGGAGCAGGTGGACACCATGCTCAAGCAGCAAACGGTTCGTTGGGAACAAGCGCTGAAGAAAATCAAGATCGACAAGGAATGAACGCGGCGTCGCGCCCGAGTGGGAAAACGATGAAAGCGGAAGAGAACGACCTGCTCACGCGGACTGACGCGGGCACGGCCATGGGCGAACTGATGCGGGAGTTCTGGATGCCCGCGCTGCTCTCCAAGGAGCTGCCGGCGCCTGACGCCCCCCCAGCGCGCGTGCGGCTGCTTGGCGAGGATCTCGTCGCGTTTCGCGACAGCAGCGGGCGGGTCGGCCTACTCGACGCCTTTTGCCCGCATCGCAGGGCGGAGCTTTACTTCGGCCGCAACGAGGCGGGGGGCCTGCGCTGCATCTACCACGGCTGGAAGTTCGATGCCGGCGGAAGGTGCGTGGATGTCCCGACCGACAGCTGCACCCCGGCGCAGATGCAAC
>JAFECV010000403.1 GCA_018241985.1 Pseudomonadota bacterium
GCTGCTGTTCGCCGCCGCTCAGCACCCTGGGGTAGTGGCCGAGGCGCTGCGCGAGGCCGACGCGCTCCAGCATCTCGGCCGCGGCGCGGCGTGCATCGCGCCGGCCGGCGAGTTCCAGCGGCAGCATCACGTTCTCCAGCGCCGTCAGGTTGCCCATCAACTGGAAGCTCTGGAACACGAAGCCGATTTTTTCGGCGCGCAGCGCGGCGCGCTCATCCTCGGAGAGCAGGAACAGATCCTGCCCGGCGAGCCGCACCGTGCCGCGCGTCGGCATGTCGAGTCCCGCGACGATGGCCAGCAGCGTGCTCTTGCCCGAGCCGGATGCGCCGATCACGGCGACGGTCTCGCGCGGCGCGATCGAGAAATCGATATCGCGCAGAATCTCGAGTGTGCCGGTGGAGTCCATCACCGATTTGGACAGGTGTTCGACCACGACGATCGGCGGCGGCAAGGATTTCGGCATGAAGGAACCTGGGATTTGATTCGACGACACTTTATCGTGGTTGCCGCGCTGCTCGCGCAGGCTGCTGCGCGCGCCGCGCAGCAAAAGCGCAGGCCCGCATCGCGGACGACGACGATCCTGGTGCTCGGCGACAGCCTGAGCGCCGAGTACGGGTTGCCGCGCGGCACCGGCTGGGTCGCGCTGCTGCAAAAACGCCTGGCGGCGGACCGGATCGCGGCGAGCGTGCAGAACGCGAGCATCAGCGGCGAGACCACGGCCGGCGGACTGTCGCGGCTGCCCGCGCTGCTCGCGCAGGATCGCCCCGGCATCGTGATCATCGAACTCGGCGCGAACGACGCGCTGCGCGGCCTGTCGCTGGCTGCCACGAAGGACAACCTGAACCGGATGACGCTGCTCGCCGAGCGGGCCGGCGCCAAGGTGCTGTTGCTGGGCATGCAGGTGCCGCCGAACTACGGCAGCGACTACACGCGCCGGTTCGCGGCGCTGTACGGCGAAGTCGCCCGCGCCGACCGCGCGGCGCTGGTGCCGTTCTTCCTGGCCGGCGTGGCCGATGCGCCGAACGCCTTTGAGCTGTTCCAGAGCGACGGCATCCACCCGGTCGCCGCCGCGCACCCGACGCTGCTCGCGAACGTCTGGCCCGAACTACAACGGTTGCTGCGATGAACATCACGCGCGTTCCGGCAACGCAGGCGCTGGCCTCCTTGAGCGACTACAGCGCGGTCATCGACGCACGCAGCGAGAGCGAATACGCCGAGGACCATCTGCCCGGTGCGCTGAACTGGCCGTCGCTGAACGACGAGGAGCGTCGCATCGTCGGCACGCTGCACAAGGAATCCGGCGCGTTCGAGGCGAGCAAGCGCGGCGCGGCGCTGGTCGCGGCGAACATCGCGCGCCATCTCGATCGCGAGCTGCAGGACAAGCCCAGGCAATGGCAGCCGCTCGTCTACTGCTGGCGCGGCGGCAAGCGCAGCGGCGCGCTCGCGCTGGTGCTCTCGCAGATCGGCCTGCGCGTGGCGGTGTTGGACGGCGGCTACAAGGCGTACCGCGCGGCCGTGCTGGCCGATTTGCCGCGGCTCGTGGCGCGGCTGTCGTACCGCGTCGTCTGCGGTCCGACCGGCTCCGGCAAGACCCGGCTGCTGCAGGCGCTGCAGGGCGCGGGCGCGCAGGTGCTGGACCTGGAAGCGCTCGCCTGCCACCGGAGTTCGGTGCTTGGGCAGATTCCGGGCCGGCCGCAGCCGTCGCAGAAGCGCTTCGACACGCTGGTGTGGGACGCGCTGCGCGGCTTCGATCCGGCGCGACCGGTGTTCGTCGAAAGCGAGAGCCGCAAGATCGGCAACCTCGCCGTGCCCGAAGCGCTGATCCTCGCGATGCGCGCGAGCCCATGCCTCGACCTGCAACTACCGGACGACGAGCGCGTCGCGCTGCTGGTCGAGGATTACGACTTTCTCGTCGCCGACCCGGCCCTACTCTGCAGCCGGCTGGACGCGCTGATCGAACTGCGCGGCCGCGCGGTGGTCAAGGCTTGGCAACAAAAAGTCGCCGCCGGACGGATCGAGGAGGTGGTGCGCGAGTTGCTGCGCGTCCACTACGACCCCGGCTACGCGCGCTCGATGGCGCGCAATTTCAGCCGCTACGGTGCTGCAGAAAAGATAGCGCCGCGCGACCGAACGACGGCCGCGATGGGCGAACTGGCACGTGAAATCGTGAACGGCGGCACGGACTGACGCGGCGCCGCGCGGACGGCTAAAGCCCGCTCAGCCCACTGAACCCGGATCCGACGGATCGTTCGGCGCCGGCGACTCGCCGGCCGGCAGGTCCTGCGGCGCAGCGTCCGTGCCGCTGCCCTGGCCCTGCTTGCGCTCGGCCTTGGCGCGGAGCTTTTCTTCCTTCTTGCGCTTCTTCGCAAGTTCCTTCTGACGCTTCTCGTATCCGTAGTTCGGTGTGGCCAATGTGTTCTTCCAGTAACTGCTGCGACTTTACCATTGCCGGCGCGGCGCGGGGGGCCGAGGCACCACGACGACAGCGCTACGAAAGCGCCTGCGCGATCGCCTGCGCCAGATCGGCCTGCAGGTCGGCGGCGGCCTCCAGGCCGACCGAAAAGCGCACCAGCGTGCCGCGCGCCAGATGCGCGGGCCAGCCGCCGCGCATCGCGGCCAGGTCGTACGGCACCACGAGGCTCACCGGCCCGCCCCAGCTGTAGCCGATCTTGAACAGCCGCAGCGCGTCGCAGAACGCATCGACCTGCGCCGGCGCGAAGCGCTCGTCGACGATCACGCTGAGCAGGCCCGCCGCGCCGCCGGCATCGGGCCGGCACAGCGCGCGCCAGTGCGCATGGCCCGGCGCGCCGGG
>JAFECV010000404.1 GCA_018241985.1 Pseudomonadota bacterium
GGTCATCCGGTCGTGCAGCAGCGCGGCCAGGGCCTGCCGCTGGGCCGCGTCGGGCGCGGAGGGCGAGCGCCCGCCGCCTTTCAGTTGCAGCCGGTATTCGGTGATGCGCTCGATGCGCCGCACGGCCAGGCCGCAGTTGTGCGCGATATCGGTGGCCTTCGACGCCCAGGGCGACACCGTGCCGAGACGCGGTGTCACCAGCACCCTGAGCGCCTGCGCGGCGTCGGGCGGCTCCGAATACGGCTCGCCGTAGGTCAGCAGCTCGGCGAGCTTGGATTTCAGCGCTTCGTCCGGCGCACGGTCAGAGGCCACGAGGTGTACGGAGCGCGCGCTGACGCCCTGGATGCCGCCGTGCCGCGCCTGCAGGCGCGGCAGCAGTTGCCGGGCGCGGAATTCACTGAGCGCGTTGCCGCCGTCGAATGAGGTCAGGTGCAGGGTCACGAAAGGCCGGGAGTGGAAGGCGGTTTGCGCCGGGAGGAATGCCGCGTAGCGAATGCCGCGCAGCAACAGGCTCGAGTTTACCCGCGCCCTCGCCCGCCCTTGCCCACTCTGGTCGGCCTTGGCGCACGCGCCGGCGTCTGCGCCGCGCCCGACCCGATGGGATAATTCGACGCATGAGCATCACCTACAAGGACGAAGACGGCATCCGCGGCATGCGCATCGCGGGCCGCCTGGCCGGCGAACTGCTGGACTACCTGACCCCGCACGTGCAGGCCGGCGTGACGACGAACGCGATCGACAAGCTCGCCTACGACTACATCACCGAGGTCCAGCGCGCAGTTCCGGCGCCGCTGAACTACCAGCCGGCCGGCTACACGCCGTATCCGAAGTCGATCTGCACCTCGATCAACCATCAGGTCTGCCACGGCATCCCGAACGACAAGCCGCTGCGCAAAGGCGACATCGTCAACATCGACGTCACGGTGATCAAGGACGGCTGGCATGGCGACAGCAGCCGGATGTTCATCGTCGGCGACGGCTCGATCGCCGCGAAGCGCCTGTGCGCGATGACCTACGACGCGATGTGGCACGGCATCGTGCTGGTGCGCCCGGGCGCACGGCTCGGCGACATCGGCTGGGCGATCCAGAAGTTCGCCGAGAGCAACGGCTTCTCGGTGGTGCGCGAGTTCTGCGGCCACGGCATCGGAAAGGTGTTCCACGAGGAGCCGCAGGTGCTGCACTACGGCCGGCCCGGCACGCTCGAAGAGCTCAAGCCCGGCATGACCTTCACGATCGAGCCGATGATCAACCTCGGCCGGCGCGAGATCAAGGAACTCGGCGACGGCTGGACCATCGTGACCAAGGACCATTCGCTGTCCGCGCAATGGGAGCACACGGTGCTGGTCACCGAAACCGGCTACGAGGTGCTGACGCTGTCGGCCGGCAGCCCGGCGCCGCCGGCGTTCGTGAACGAACGCGCCCATGCCTGAGCTGGTCGCGCTGCGGGAAGAGTACCAAAGGCGCAAGGCCGAGCTGCTGCAGCCGCTCGAGACCGTCGGCGTATCGGCGCGCGGCGTGCACGGAGTGCTGCGGCGGCTTGCGGCCCAAGTCGACCTGCTGCTCGCCAGGCTCTGGCGCATCGCCGCTTTCCCTGAGGATTTCGCGCTGGCCGCGGTCGGCGGCTACGGGCGCGGCGAGCTGTTCCCCAGCTCCGACGTCGACGTGCTGCTGCTGCTGCCGGACGGCGCCGACCCGCAGCAGGATGCTCAGATCAAAGAGCGCATCGAGTCCTTCATCGGCAGTTGCTGGGACGCCGGGCTTGAGATCGGCTCGAGCGTGCGCAGCATCGCCGAATGCCTGGCCGAGTCGGACAAGGACGTCAGCGTGCAGACCTCGCTGCTCGAATCGCGGCGCGTGGCCGGCAGCAAGGCGTTGTTTGCCGAGTTCCGGCGCCGCTTCGACGAGGCGATGGACCCGCAGGCGTTCTTCGTCGCGAAGACGCTGGAGCTGCGCCAGCGCCACAACAAGTACGAGAACACCGCGTACGCGCTGGAGCCGAACTGCAAGGAATCGCCCGGTGGCCTGCGCGATCTGCAGACGATACGCTGGGTCGCGCGCGCGGCCGGCCTCGGGGAAAGCTGGAGCGCGCTCGCGCAGAGCGGCCTCGCGACCGCGTTCGAGGCGCGCCAGCTCGAGCGCAACGAGGCGCTGCTCTGCCTGATCCGCGCGCGGCTGCACCGGCTCGCCGGCCGGCGCGAGGACCGCCTGGTATTCGACCAGCAGACCGCGCTCGCGGAATCGTTCGGCTTCGCGAACCGCTTCACGCCGGATGGCCGTCTCGCGGCGCGCGCCAGCGAGATGCTGATGCGCCGCTATTACTGGGCGGCGAAGGCGGTCACGCAGCTCGCGCAGATCCTGCTGCTCGGCATCGAGGAGCGGCTCAATCCTACGATGCACGAACTGCGGCCGATCAATCCGCGCTTTCTCGAGAAGGCCGGCATGATCGAGGTCGCCGACGACGACCTGTACGCGCGCGAGCCGCAGGCGATCCTCGAGACCTTCCTGCTGTACGAGACCACGGTCGGCCTGAAGGGCCTGTCCGCGCGCACGCTGCGCGCGCTCTACAACGTGCGCGGCGTGATGGACGCGCGCTTTCGCCGCGATCCGGCGAACCGCGAGACGTTCCGGCGCATCCTGCAGCAGCCCGAAGGCATCACGCATGCGCTGCGGCTGATGAACCAGACCTCGGTGCTCGGGCGCACGTTGTGGGAATTCCGCCGCGTCGTCGGCCAGATGCAGCACGACCTGTACCACGCGTACACGGTCGATCAGCACATCCTGATGGTGGTGCGCAACGTGCGGC
>JAFECV010000405.1 GCA_018241985.1 Pseudomonadota bacterium
CGCTTGCGCGAGCGCGAGACGGGTCGAGTGCATTGCAACCCGCTCCTGCGTCATGTTGACAGTTGTCAGGAGACCGATGACTTCCACGCCGGGGTCTTGCCGCAGCACGTGCAGCGACCAAGCGCTGTCCTTGCCGGTACTCCAGGAAAGAAGGACACGTCGCGTCATAGATCCGGGATCCTGTCGTTTCAGGCGGCTAATGCCTGACCGGGGCCGCGCCGCGAGGCGGCGTCGGTTTGACCGAATTGCCAGGTCGATTAGGCCGCACTTCGCTGTCCCACCACAAGCAGGCATGCGCCAAGCAGAACCAGGGTCGCACCGAGATCGGAGATCATGGCGACGTTCTCCAGGCGATTGCGATGGCCCTGCAAAGCGTGCATGACTCCAGCGAGGCCGTAGAACACAGCGCCTGCAAAGGCACCGGCGAGCCGCCAGGAGGGCACCCACAGACTGAGCACGCCGAGGAGCCCGATGGCGACATTGGCGAAGCCGAGTTCACGCACCAGGATCAGCGACTCGTCCGATTTCAGCCCAAGGATCTCATGCGCCGTGTAGCGAGGCTGGGCAATCTGCTTGAAGCCGGCCAGCAGAAGACGCCAGCCGACGGCCCAGAAGGCAAACCACTTTGCGATGAGTGCGGCATCCGGAGGCGCTCCGAAGAATAGGGACTCCACCGCGATGGAGAGCAGCGGCAGCAGGAGCATGAAGGCACCAACGATCGCGTAGTACATGGGCCTGGTGATCTCGGTGTGCGACCTAAGTAATTCCTTCGCCGACCGCCCGGAGGACACCTCAAAGTGTAGACGCGCGTGCGGGGCAGTTCGCATGGACCGGGATCACCAGTGCCTCGATACGCGACTGTTGCTGGGCGCCGAAGACGTCACGCTCGTCCGGTGAGGCCGAAATGTTCGGGCGGTCGATCGTGATCTTGATGGCATTGCAGGTGTCGACAAAGAAGCTGCCGACCACACGTTCGGGGGCCAGCTGCAGCAGTTCCGCCACATGCGCCTTGTGGAAGACGTTCGAGCGCAGCGCGAGCTCGTAGTCGGCGGCCGAGTTGAACACGATATCGAAGGTGAGGCGGTTGATGCCGGCGTCCTTGCTGCGGATGACGACAGCCATGTCGAGCGCCTGCCGAACGTCGTGCGCTCGCCCGATGATGCGGCGCGAGGTCCGGTGAGCCTCGGCATGTCGTCGACGCTGGCGTCCGTTCTGTCCGGCTCCTTCATGCAGGCGTGCAGGTCCGCGCTTCCTCAGGTCGAGCTGACGTTGATCGCCGAGGACAGCGCGACGCTGCGCGAGCGCGTGGTGGCCCAGACGCTCGACCTGGCCATTCTGTTCGATGAAGAGGCCGGCGCCACGCTGCTGAGGCGTCCGCTTTTCCGGCAGCGTCTCTATCTGATCGATCGCAAGGGGACATCGCGGCGGCGAACCAAAAGTCTCTCGCTGGCACAGGTGGGCTTGCTTCCGCTCGTGCTTCCTGCTGTGCCAAACCAGACTCGAACGCTGCTCGACCGCGCGTTCGAGGTGGCCGGAGTGGTGCCCACCGTCGTGGCTCAGGCGAATCTGTTGCACGGCATGCTCTCGGCCGTGCACGCCGGAGTGGGCGCAACCGTGCTGCCGCTCGGCGAGCTGTCGCACTTGCCGGGCGGGGCCGAAACCACGGCGATCGCCATCGAGCCGCCGATCTACCAGACGGCACAGATCGTTTCTTCCCCGGCACTGTCGCTCAGCCGGGCCGGCGAGGCGGTTCAGGCGCTGCTGATGCGTTTCATCGAACGCTATCACGACGAGGGAGCGCCTCCAGGGATGGCCCGGATCGAGAAGGAATGAATGCCGGCCTTCACCGAGTTCGGCCACGCCCCGACGAAATCGCCACGCTGGCGAGTGCCGGCTGCGCCGTGCCGCTACGCCGCCGTCAGCGCTTCCAGCAACTCGGTCTCGATCGCGATCTGCGCGCGGCTGTGCTGCAGTTCGGGGCCGTCGATCAGGAAGTTGTCCTCGACCCGCTCGCCCAGCGTCGAGATCTTCGCCAGCTGCAGATTCACCTTGTGCCGCGCCAGCACGCGAGCGATCGAGTAGAGCAGTCCGATCCGGTCGCTCGCGGAGATGCTCAGCAGCCAGCGCTGCGCCTTCTCGTCGGGCCGCAGGTCGACGCGCGGCGCGACCGGAAAGCTCTTGACGCGGCGCGACAGCCGGCCGCGGCTCGGCGGCGGCAGCTCGCCCTGGCGCTGGATGGCCTCGGCGACGCCGGTCTGCACCATGCTGATCAGTTCGCGGTAGTGGTCCGGCAGGAAGGTGGTGATCACCTGGAAGGTGTCGAGCGCGCGGCCGTTGCTGGTGGTGTGGATCTTCGCGTCCAGGATGGAAAAGCCGCCCTGGTCGAAATAGCCGCAGATGCGCGCGAACAGGTCCGGCTGGTCCGGCGTGTAGACCAGCACCTGCAGCCCTTCGCCGACCGGCGACATGCGCACCCGCACCACCGGTCCCGGCAAGCCCCCGGGCTGGGCGGCGTGGCGCGACAGCGAGCGCGCATGCCAGGCGATGTCGGCCGCGTCGTGGCGCATGAAGTAGCCGACGTCGAGCGTGTCCCACAGCGCCTTGTAGGCCTGGTGCGGCTCGGCGTACAGCGCGAGCAGCACCAGCGCCTCGCGCTTGCGCGCCTCGACCTCGGCGCCGGGGTCCGGCGCGCGGCCGCCGAGCACGCGCAGCGCGAGCCGGTACAGGTCTTCCAGGAGCTTCCCTTTCCACGCGTTCCAGACCTTGGGGCTGGTGCCGCGGATGTCGGCCACCGTCAGCAGG
>JAFECV010000406.1 GCA_018241985.1 Pseudomonadota bacterium
GCGCACCCGACAGACAGCAGGCTGCTCAATCGGGCTCGCGAACAACTCGTGGGCGAAGCGCAGAAGGCGGGTATCGCGCTGCGCCAGAGCTACGCCCGAGTTAGCCAGCGCGCCGAGCACCAGGCTGGCCGCTACGCGCATGCCAGGCAGTACCGGCGCATGCATCGCGAACTGCGGCGGCTGCGCACCTGGCTGGGTCGCGTCATCCGTGACGTGCAGCGCAAGGGTGGCGAGATCGCGGGCGCGCTCAAGCACAAGCTCGAGATCGCCCAGCGTCTGTACGAGCAGCGGCGCGACTCGAAGAACAAGCTGTACGCGTTGCACGCGCCCGAAGTCGAGTGCATCGCCAAGGGCAAGGTGCGCAGCCCCTACGAGTTCGGCGTGAAGGTGTCGGTGGCGGTGACGGCCAAGGAAGGTCTGGTGGTGGGCATGCGCTCGATGCCGGGGGCGCCGTACGACGGGCACACGCTGCGCGAACAGATCGAGCAGGCGGGCATCCTCACGGGCCACGCGCCGAAGATCGTGCTGGCCGACCGCGGCTATCGCGGCGTGCAACCGCCCGAGGGGACGAGGCTGTTGATCAGCCACACACGGCGCTTGCCGAAGGCGTTGAAGAAGCTGCTGAAACGCCGTCAGGTCGTCGAGCCGATGATCGGCCACATGAAGGCCGATGGGCTGCTCGGGAAGAATTGGCTCAAGGGCAGCGACGGCGACGCGATGCATGCGCTGCTGTGCGGCGCGGGACACAACCTGCGGATGATCCTGCGGCACCTGCGGGTGTTCTTCTTGGCCTTCGTGGCCTGGTTCACGTGGGCCTTGGCCGGCGACCGAGCGCCAGCCAATTCATCGGTACTCGCCGCGAACTGACAAAACGGGTTGTTCAGGGCGGACTCACTAATCCCGTGGAGATCACTGCCATGCAACTACTTTCCCTGACCCTGAGAGGCTTTCGTGGGATCCGCGATGGCCTGGGCCTGGATCTCCTGACCCTGGATTTCGAGGCCTTGTGCGATGGGGCCGAGCTGGTCGCCATCGCCGGCGCCAACGGGCGCGGCAAGACCACGGTGCTCGACAACATGCACCCATATCTCACCATGCCCTCGCGCGCGTCCGCCGCAGGCGCCGGCGGCTTCAGCTACTACGACCATGTGTTCCTGCCGGAGAACGAGAAGGATCTGGTCTGGGCTTTGGAGGGCCGTAGTTACCGCTCCCAGGTCGTGATCCGGCTCAATGGCCGGCGCCGGACGGAGGCCTTCCTGTTCGTACTTTCCGACGCAGGGACTTGGCTTCCGGTCACCGTGGAGGACGGTACGGTATCGGACGGCAAGGTGGAAACCTATACGCGCTGCGTGGAGCACCTGTGCGGCAGCGCCGATACATTCTTCACCTCCGTCTTCGGCGCCCAGGGCAAGCGCCAGCTCAGCGACTACCGCAACGCGGAGATCAAGACACTGCTGGCCGACCTGCTGGGGCAGGAGCAAATCCGGGAACTGGGGCGCAAGGCTGGGGAGACGGCCAAGCTGTTGAAAGCTGGGCTCGTGGCGGTGCGCCAGGAGGCCGCTGCAGTGGAGTCCGAAGCCGGACGGCTGGCGCGGGCGCAGGCCGATGTCGCCGACGCGCCGGCACGTGGCGATCGAGCCCTGGCAGCCGTGACGGCGGCCGCATTGGCACTGGAGGACGCGCGACAAGCTCATGTCCAGGTCACGGTACAGCGCGAGCAGGCCCGCGAGATTGACGCGCGGCGTGCCCAGTTGCAGCAGGAGCGAGAAGCTGCGCAAGCAGCGGGCCGAGCGGCATTGCAGGAATTGGCGGATCGTGAGCAGGATGAGCGCCAGCGGATGGACCGGCTCACGCGCCGCGCTGCACAGCGGCAAGCTCAGGCTGGCCAGCGTCGAGAACGCCTGGAAGACGCACAGACCCAGTGCCGCACTTTGTTGGCTCGGGAGCACCTGGTGCGCAACGCGGTACGGCGGTTGCCGCAGGCCGAGCGCCTTCTGGCGCTGCGCGGTGAGCGTGCATGTCAGAGTCGAGAACAGGTGGCGGAGCGGGAGCGGGCGAAAAGCCAGTTGCGCATCTTGGAGCAGCGGGTTCAGGGCATTGAGCGCGAAGCAGGGCAGGCAGCCCTGCAGGCGCAGTCGCTCCGGCGCCGTTTGGGTCTGACCGCCGAGGTGCCGTGCGCGGGCTTGCCGCTGCAGGGGGGCTTGCCAGTTGCTGGCCGATGCCCGGGAGGCCCAGGCGCTGATCCCCAGCGCCGATGCGGTGCTGCGGCGCTTGGCCGACGAGAAGGCAGAGGTCGAACGGGACGGCCGAGGTGTCAAGGCACGGATCCAGGCCTTGCCAGCGGCGGGCGGTCAATTGGAGACAGCCGAGCGGTGCCTGGAGCGCGCTCGCCATCGCGCGTCACGGCTTGCTTTGCTGGCGGCGAAGGCGGACGACATGCGGGGCGCGCGCCAGCGCCCTGCTGACGTTCAGGCTGAACTGTTCAGCCTGGGTGATCCTGGGCGAGAAGATGCCTCGGCCGAAGCAGATGCCGAGCGGGAGGAGCGTGATGCCATCACCGCAGCCACCCAGGCCATCGGTGCACAGCGGACGCAGCAATCCGATCGGCTGCGGCAGGCGCTGGACCGGTTGGACACGGTACTGCGGACGTTGCCGGAACCCTTTGACCCCCAGAGGCTGGTCACCGCCGAGTCGGCGCGCGATCGCGCCGTCGCCGCGCATGAGGACGCGCAGCGAGCACATGTAGACGCCTTGAAGCAGTTGGAAAGCCTGGTGGCGCTGGGCCGGCAGCAGAACGCATTG
>JAFECV010000407.1 GCA_018241985.1 Pseudomonadota bacterium
TCGCTGTGCACCGGGCGGCTCGACGGTCACCTTGTCCAATGCCCGGCGCACGGGCTGCGCTTCGACGTGCGAACCGGCGCCATGCCGGGCAATCCGGCACTGCGCACGACGACCTATCCGGTGCTGGCCTGCGATGGCGGCCACGCGCTCGAACTGCCGGACGCGGCTGGCTGACCCGGGGCCAAGGCGACTCTCCCATCTTGTTTTTCGCTGACGCGGCGGGCGCCATCGTCTGCGTCAACGCCAGCGAGGCCAGGCCAATGCGCTGGCCGTTAATTGGTGCCGGTTGCGCGGCGATCTCGCCTTCACCAAACATGTCGCTCTCGGCGCCGGCCGGCGCAGGGCGGCTGTTTGCGTCAGATCAAACCCACGGCGAAGAGCGCGGACTACGATTTTTCGCAGCAGGACGCAATCGAGGCTTTTCGTCACGGGAGACGGACGAGCTTCGGCGGTCTTGCGTGGAGGCGTGGATCATGAAGACCTGGATCATCAAGACTTGGAACAGGCGCGGTTGGATCGGCCTGCTCGCCGTGCCGATGCTGGCGCTCGGTGTTGCGACGGCCGTGCCCGCGCAGCCTGCCGATTCCGCCGGCGCTCCACCGGCCTACGGGCGTGGATACGGACCCGGTCATGGCATGGGGCCCGGAATGATGGGCGGCGGCTACGGCGGATGGGGTGGCATGGGCCCGGGAATGATGGGCGGCTGGGGTGGTGGTTACGGTCCCGGCATGATGGGTGGCTGGGGCGGCGGCTACAACGGATGGGGCGGCATGGGCCCCGGGATGATGGGTGGCTATGGCGGCTGGGGGCGCGGGCCCCGGCCGAGCGATGCGCAGATCCAGAAGATCGACGCGATCGAGAAGGCCCTGCTCGACAAGCAATGGCCGCTGATGCGTTCGGCGCAGCAGACCATGATCGACTCCTGGAGCGCCGGCGAATCCAGGCTCGACATCGACGCGGTGATGAAAAGGGCCACGACGCTGTCGAACCTTCATCTGCAGATGCTGCGCAACCGGCTCGAGGCGCAGCAGCAGATCGATGCGGTGCTGGCGACCGAGCAGCGTTCGGGCACGAGCAGGACACGCTGAGCGAAGCCCGCGCGGGCGCGGTGCAGCCGGTTCTTGCCGACGACGCCCGGGTGGTGCGTCGGGTCAGCGTGCTGCGCCCCGCCGCTCGCGCATGAACCCGCGGAAGAACGCGGCGAGTTCGGCGGTCGCCGCGAGCGGCAGCACATGGGCCACGTACTGGTCGGGCCGGACCACGACGATCGCGCCGCAGCGGGCTATGCCGCGCTGCTCGAAGATGTCTTCGTCGGGCAGGGTTGTGAACACGCCTTCGTAGTCGATCAGCTGGTACGGGCCGACCCGGGGCTTGAACGCGTCGGGAACGCGGGCGATGTCGACCTCGGTGTGCTGCTGCTGATAGATCACCTTGACGTCGAAGCAGGCGTTCGCGTCCAGGCTCTCGGGCGTGAATGCGTTGAGCGGCGATTCGCTCGCCTGTGCGAGCCAGTTCGCGAGCGCGGTGGTCGGCGACGCGTCGCCAGCGGGCGCCGGGTCGGCGAACACGTAGAGGCGCCAGCGGCCGTCGGCCTGGGCTTCGTGGCCGATGTGCAGCGGCTTGGCGTCCGCGACGCGCATGACCCGCGCCGACTTGAACCGCTTGCCGATCGGATAGCCGGTCGCGAGCTGCTGGTGGCGCGGCTCGCCGGTGATGAGCGACGGCGGGTACTGCGTCATGAAGCCCTGCGCGAACTCGGTGATCTGCACGTAGGCGGCCTCGACCTGCGATGGGCCGCCGAGTTCTTCTTCCGGCGTGGCCATCACCGTTGCCCAGCGCTTGTCGAAGTCGATGATGTTCTGCCCGATCACCTGCCGCTCGGCCGAGTAGGTCGCGAGCAGGCGTTCGGGGCTGCGCCCCTGCAGCACATGGGCGAGCTTCCAGCCCAGGTTGAAGCCGTCCTGCATCGACACGTTCATGCCCTGGCCGGCCTTCGCGCTGTGCGTGTGGCTCGCGTCGCCGGCAATGAACACGCGCGGGTTGCGGGTGACGGCCTGCTCCGGTGGCACGTCGTCGAAGCGGTCGCACACCCGATGCCCGACCTCGTACACGCTGTACCAGGCGACGTGACGTACTTCGAGGGTGTAGGGCTGCAGGATTTTTTGGGCGCGCGCGATGGTCTGCTCGGCGGTGGTCTGCCGCACCGCGCTGCGCCCGTTCGGGTCGACCTCGCCCAGGTCCACGTACAGGCGCACCAGATAGCCGCCCTCGCGCGGGATCAGCAGGATGTTGCCGTGCGCCGCCGACTGGATCACGCATTTGGTGCGCACGTCCGGGAAGTCGGTGACCGCGAGCACGTCCATCACGCCCCAGGCGTGGTTCGACACGCCGCCGGACATGTTGCAGCCGATCGCGCCGCGCACGCGGCTGTGCGCGCCGTCCGCGCCGACCACGTACTTCGCATGGACGACCCGGCGCTGTCCCTTGTTCTCGCCCGCGCTGCGCACCAGCGTGACCGCGACCGGACGGTCGCCCTGGTCGGCGATCGCGAGGCTGTCGAACTCGTAGCCGTAGTCGGGCTTCATGCGCGTCGGCGAGTCCATCATCACCTTCGCGAAGTAGTCGAGCACGCGCGCCTGGTTCACCAGGATGTGCGGGTATTCGCTGATGCCTTTCGCATCCTCGGGTTCGCGGGAAACCCGCACGATGCGCGCGGCGTCCTTCGCGTCCGGTTTCCAGAACACGGTCTGCGTCACCTCGCAGCCCTCGGCGACGATCTCGTCGGCGAA